>JBKBWE010000310.1:0-3111 GCA_046289145.1 Sediminibacterium sp. | reverse complement strand
AACGCCGCCGGGATTGGCACTGCTTAATTCTGGATATTGGTCAACAAATAATTCGGCAACTTTTTCCTCCTTACTTTTTACAAAACGATTATACAAAGAAAGCTTAATGCCTTTACTTGCAAAGTTTCTACTCAAACTCTTGCCCATAACACCTAAACCAATTAAACCAAACTCTTGCATACCTAAAGTTATTGGTAGTTTTTCAATAATTTCTGCTACAATTTTTGATGGCGCTTTGTCTATATGAATTATCAAAGCGTTAGAAGGGACTTCTAAAATTTCCAATTGAGAAGTCAACAAACTTGCTTGCATAAAATGACCAACCCTATTTTGCAACCGCTCAAGGAGTGCTGATTCTGTCCCCTGTAATAAAACAAATTGACAATTGGCTTGAGGTATATTGGTAAGTATATCTCGATAAAGTTGTTTTAATGCAGAGCATGCAATAATAATAGAACTTTCAACAACTTTATTTTCTGCAAAGTACTTGATACTATTTAGCCAGGGTATACGATCTTCATCGCTAAGGGGAATACCCGATGCCATTTTTTCAATATTACTCGCTGTATGAAATTGATCTCCATCGAAAAATGGATATCCAGTTTGTTGAGACAACAATTTGCCAATGGTTGTTTTACCACAACCAGACACCCCCATTATATAAATAATTTTATTCAGCAAATTATAACCCAAACAATCCAGCATTTAATAGCTGTAAAGTTTTTATTTTATAGTCTTGTGGCACTAATAAAGAAATATTGTGTGCACTACCACCATAACTTACCATTGTAACAGGCACTTCATTTAGTGCATCAAATAATTTTTGCAACACATGATCAGTTTGTGCAATTTCATTCCCAACAATAGATACAATGGTTTGGCCTTTATCAACATCAACAGTTCCAAATGGCTCCAATTCTCTTACAATATCATCTAAAAATAAATCAGAATCAATGGTAACCGAAACTGCCACTTCAGAAGTTGTAATCATATCAATTGAAGTCTTGTATTTCTCAAAAACTTCAAACACTTTTCTTAAAAAGCCATAAGCCAAAAGCATCCTACTACTCTTTATTTTAATAGCAATAATTCCATCTTTTGCAGCTACAGCTTTTACTCCAACACTTCCAGCTTCTTTTGTTATAACTGTTCCTGGCGCATCCGGCTGCATGGTATTCAACAATTTTACTGGCACATTTTCTTGTTGTGCAGGCCAAATACAGGTTGGATGTAATATTTTAGCACCAAAATATGCCAACTCTGCAGCTTCGTCAAAGCTTAATTGTTCAATAGCAACAGTTTTATTTACAATTCGTGGATCATTATTATGCATTCCATCAATATCCGTCCAAATTTCACAAACAGTAGCATTACATGCAGCAGCAATTAAAGAGGCAGTATAATCACTTCCTCCACGTTTTAAATTATCAACTTCCCCTCTAACATTTCTACAGATATACCCTTGTGTCACCAATATCTTTTTATTGGAATGCTTCTTAAGTAAATCATTCAATTTAATCCGAATAGCACCTAACTGTGGTTCTTCATTCACATCAATACTCATAAATTCCAATGCAGGCAATAATTCATGATCAACTCCAATTTCTGTTAAGTAAACCGAGAACAATTTAGTACTCATCAATTCACCCTGAGCTAAAATATCTTTATTGAGCGCCTCGCTAAATGAGATGCGTAAAATAATATTCAAAAACTCAAAATGCTCATCAATAATTTGGTTGGCATTTTTTCTACTGTCTTCTTTTTCGACCAGCTCTTGTATAAATTGTTTATAATGTTGATGTAATTTGTCTATCGTATTTTTAGCACCCTCTCGATTTCCTTGAGCCAAAAAATTACTGATTTCAACTAATGAATTGGTTGTTCCACTTAAAGCACTTAAAACCACTATTTTACTGTCGGCATTTCTAGTAATTAATTTGGCTACTTCATGCATACGTTCTGGCTTACCAACACTGGTTCCACCAAACTTCATAACTTTCATCATTGTAACTAATTTGCTGCAAATGTAATGCTAACAAAGGAATTATTGGCCGTATGGTTGTTGGGAATCGCAGCTAATATTAGCTCCAGGATTAACTTTCATCTTTTTACAAAAAGCCAAATAATATTGCAGTCTAAATTTATTTCTAATAGATTCAACGCCCCCACATTCAAGTCCTCCATTAACGATATTCATTACAGCTCCAAATCCAGGTTTACGACCAGCTAGCCTATCGGCATCAGTAGGTACCCAATTACCAGACATAACATCATGACAAGAAGGTTTAGGTGCTTGTGGCGTTACCCAAAACCAGATAGCAGCAGCAAAACTCAATTCTGCATCAGTGGTTAATAAATCTGGATTATTCAATAAACTGTCTTTATTCTCAAGAACCATTTCGCTAAACAATCCATAATTATAATTCCAACTAAGTTGAATAGGGCCTCTTCCATGGTATGATTTTCCTTTTACAGGGGGATATTTTACTTCAGTAGTATCTGAATAATGATTACACCCTTTTAAACAAGCCAATTCTTCCTTATAGTATAACCCATAATCATAAAAATGAGCTATATCCTTTTCATCCCCACCCCCAGTTTCATGTGATATCGTTGCTAAGAATGCAGCAAGTTCTCTTTTCTTTAATTCTAAATTACCAACCCTTAAAAATTGAGGAAATCGCTTTGTAGCTTTTACAAAAGCAGCATAATTATAAAAAGGCGTATTTGCACTATCCCCCCCATTTATATGTGGAAACAATTCATTCCATGCAGTTTCAGATAAAAGCGGAAAAAAATTGGGATTGTCTTTTTTTACAGAATCACAGGAATTAACAATAAAAAAAACCACAACTGAAAACAATAAAAATTGAGCCGCTTTCATAAAGAGTTATTTAGTTAGTGAAACTTCAAATAAGCCCCCTGTTTTTTCAAGATCTTCAACAATTATGGGCAATAATGGTATACCCATTCTCATTCTTGTAATTTCCATCTCTCGCTCAGGATCTCCAGGAATAATTACTTTCTCCTGCCCTTCTACTGGCGTTGCATTTCTAAATCGATTGATCCAATGATCCATATGGTTTTTAAAATCTTCAGCAGGCTTAAATG
>JBKBWE010000309.1:0-3115 GCA_046289145.1 Sediminibacterium sp. | reverse complement strand
AAGAACTGTTTAAATTCTCCATACAGTTGCGCTACCAGTGTTTTATTATGGGTAAGTACCAGGGTTGGCCTTTGTACATTATTGATAACATTGGCCATCGTGAATGTTTTACCACTGCCCGTAACACCTAATAGTGTTTGGTACTGCTCTCCATTCAAAATACCGTCAGTAAGTTGGGCAATGGCAGAAGGCTGATCGCCTGCCGGCTGGTAGGATGAATGTAATTTGAAAGGCATAACTGGTTACTTGAAAAGATCATAAAGTTACTGCCTAATTATTATGGCTGAAGGAAAACTTATGAAATAAGTAATCCTCTTTTGTATATTTACTTTAGTTAAGAACGATATTAAATATCTGTGTTGTATGCACCCTGCTTCTGATGAAAAAACTGTTTCAGTTGTTTATAACCTCGAACATTTTTTCGAACTCTCTGCTGATTTATTTTGTATTGCCGGATATGACGGATATTTCAGAAAAATAAACAGCGCTGTTTGTAAAACCCTTGGATTTACGGAGCAAGAATTGATGTCTTCTGCCATTTCGAGTTTTATTCACCCCGATGATCGCCAAATAACAGCCCGTTATCGGAATGAATTAATTCAAGGCGAGCCATTACTGCATTTCGAAAACCGATATATCACTAAAACGGGAGAAGTTGTTTGGCTTTCCTGGACTTCCATGCCCGTACCTGAAGAAGAACTGGTTTATGCCATCGCCAAAAATATCAGTCATAAAAAATCTGAAGAAGCAGACCGTAATAAATTAATTACTGAACTAAACAAGCTGAATACAGATTTAAAACAATTATCGTACACTACTTCACACGATTTAAGATCGCCGGTGAACAATATGCTCAACGTTTTTAACCTGTTAAGCAATAGAACTATTGAAGACGAAGAAGTGCATCGTTTTCTGGCTATGTTGAGGTTAGGAACTGAACGCTTGAAAGAAACACTGAATGAATATGTTGACCTTATTAGTACAAACAAACATGTAAGAATTGAACAAGAAGATATTCGTTTGGAAGAAGTGTTTGAAAAAGTTACCCAGTCAATTCAAACATTAATTGCCGACTCGAAAGCACAGATTAGAACAGATTTTGCTTCATTACCTGTTATACATTTTAATCGCTCCTATTTAGAAAGTATTTTCCTAAACCTGATTACAAATGCTATTAAATACGCATTTCCTGGCAGACAACCACTTATTGAACTTCATAGTTGGATAGAAAATGATCAGCTTCTTTTAAGTTTTACAGACAATGGCCGTGGGTTTGATATGAATAAAGTAAAAGACCGCATTTTTGGGATGCAGCAACGGTTTCATGATGAAAAAGACAGCAAAGGCATTGGTTTATACCTTGTACACCACCACATTACTAGCATGGGCGGTGCAATTACCGTAAATAGTGAGCCAGATAAGGGAACTTCTTTTATCATTAAATTTCCCCATCAATAAATTTAACCTATATAAATATTTATGCTAAAATCAAGGTGTGCAATTTTGTGTTTACTGATTTTTAGTAGTGTTATCGGTTATGCACAAAATGGAAAAGAAGCTTTTTTTGCCTTTCGGGAAGATTGGTCACCCATTAATAATATTAATCTCGCAACCTATTTTATGCATCGTGTAAAAGAGAACGACACTACTTATGTATGTCGCTTTTACCGGTTGTTTGGTCCGATGGTTAAATGTGAAACCTATAAAGACGAAAAACTGGAAATACCACATGGTCGTTTTGTTTGGTATAATGAACAAGGCCTGGTAGACAGTTTGGGAATGGTAAGTAATGGCAAAAAAGACAGATACTGGGACTTTAAAGCTGCTGATGGAAAATTAACCATGAGCGTATTATTTGATAAGGGCAAACGTGTTTGGACAAAAGACTATGTCAGTCAAAAAACTTTTTATGCTGATGGAACCGTTGAAGATCATAATGCCCCGAAAAAAGATACTGTTGAAGCAAAAAAAGTTACGGTTGTTCAAACTCCTGCTGAATTTAAAGGTGGTATCCAGGGCTGGACACGCTACCTCGAAAAAAACCTCAAAACACCTGAGCGTTTCAAAAGTGTTGTAGGTAACGGGGGTAAGGGAACTGTTGTTGTTCTCTTTACAATTGATACTGAGGGTAAGGTTACCGACTTATTTATTGATCGGTCCATTGAATGGTCCGTAGACATGGAGTCGCTACGGGTTATTAAAGAAAGTCCACGCTGGAAACCAGCCAGTCAAAACGGCAAAAATGTGCTTTATCGACATAAACAGAATATAACCCACTCTATTTATTAATTGAAAATCAACGAGTTAAGTTCTTTTTGCAAAACTTAATATTAATTAATTGTTACCATTTCGTAAATTCATAGTGTACTGAAACACTTGGATTTGCCTAAAAAAGCATACATATTATTCATTATCACAGCTTTATACATTTCCACCGGCTATTCACAAATTGCTAATAAAACCGGTGAGCTTGTATTGGATTTCTATGGCGATTCTCTTTACCTGAACAATGACCCTTCTATAAATATTCAATTTACCAACCCGATTTCAAAGAAAACTATTGCCGATTTTTATTCGCAGCTTAAATCCGGTAACTATAAACCTGTTATCCAACATTTACTTGCCTTTCGGGATAATAAACAACTAGACGATTTGTTTTATTACCAGCTTATCCGTACTACTGCGGAAAAATTAAGTCCTAAAGCAGATAATTATCATCGGTATACTTTGTACAAATGGTTTTTACTAAATGAGTCTGGATATAATGCAACACTTCGTTTTCGGAACGACACTTTGTTATTGTATGTAAGAAGCGAAGAAAATATTTACGACATCCCTTATTACATGGTAAACGACAAGCAATATGTTTGTTTGAACTATCATGATTATGACAATAAGATCAATATTGAAGCGGAGCCTTTTACTACAATAGCTTTAAACGAAGGGGGGAACAATCGTTTCTCCTATAAAGTAACACAGCTTCCACAAATCAGGAATAATAATTTTACTGTTAAACAACTGCAATTTGATTATCAAAACAAGGAATACAAATTCGATGTAATGTTGGATAAACAGGTGCAGAAGATTTTTACAAATTACCCTGTTGTAGATTATG
>JBKBWE010000033.1:0-16283 GCA_046289145.1 Sediminibacterium sp. | reverse complement strand
ACTATACGGTAAAGCTACTGGTTGCGCTAAGGGTAAAGGAGGCAGTATGCACTTCTTTAGTGTTGAACATAAATTTTTTGGCGGTCACGGTATTGTGGGTGCTCAAATTGGTACTGGTGCGGGTTTAGCATTTGCAGAGAAATACAAGGGTACTCAAAATGTAGTTCTTTGTTATTTTGGAGATGGAGCAGCGCGTCAAGGGATGTTGCATGAAACTTTTAACCTTGCCATGTTGTGGAAACTCCCAGTAATCTTTATTTGTGAGAACAACAATTACGCAATGGGTACCTCTATTGAAAGAACCAGCAACGTAATTGATATATATAAACTAGCAGATGCCTATGAAATGCCTGCAGATAAAATTGACGGTATGACACCAGAAGCAGTGCATGATGCTGTTGCCAGAGCCGTAAAAAGAGCAAGAGAAGGAGATGGTCCTACCCTGCTTGAAATGAAAACTTATCGCTACAAAGGTCATTCCGTATCTGACCCTCAGAAATACAGATCCAAAGAAGAAGTAGAAGAATACAAAGACCAAGACCCTATTAATAAAGTGGCTTCAACCATTTTAGATAATGGTTTTGCAACACAAAGCGAGCTTGAAGCTATTAATGCACGTGTGAATGCAATAGTAGATGAATCCGTTAAGTTTGCAGAAGAAAGTCCTTGGCCAGATGACAGCGAAGTATTGAAAGATGTTTACATCGACCAGAATTATCCTTTTATTGTAGATTAATTTATCAAACAGCATAATCAATTATAATGAGCGAAAAACAAGCGCCTGAAGTTGTATCTCAAGAGGCAGCACATAAAGTAGAATCTAGTTTTGCAAAAATCAAAAAGCCCCTATTAGGAGCTATTGTTGCCGCCTTAGTTATTGGTGGTGGTTGGTTTGCTTATCAACAATACGTAGTTAAACCCAAAGAAGAAAAAGCTGCAGAAGCTTTATTTAAAGCAGAGCAATACTTTGCAATGGATTCTTCTAGATTGGTATTAAACGGTGATGGTCAATACAAAGGTGTTTTAAATGTTATCAGCAACTTTGGAGGAACAAAAGCCGCAAATTTAGCGCATTACTACGCTGGAATTAGTTACTTAAAGATGGGAGAATTTGATAATGCCGTAAAGCACCTTAAAGATTTTTCAACCGATGCTAAACAAGTTCAATTATTGGCTTCTGGTTGTTTGGGTGATGCATATGCAGAATTAAATAAAAAAGAAGAAGCTATAGAGGCATATAAAAAAGCGGCGAATACTTTTGTTGAAGATGAAACCAATTCATCTGAGTATTTATTCCGCGCTGCATTGTTATTAGAAACTACTGGCAAAACAGAGGATGCTTTAGAATTATACAAAGAATTAAAAACCAAATTCCCTAAAACAGATAAAGGTTTTCAGGCAGATAAATATATTTACCGTTTGAGTATCGAAAAAAATGACCTTGCTGAATAATGGCTACTAAAGGAAACACATCATTAAACAAAGGCATCCCCACTCTGGAGGATGCCTTTGTTGTTATCATTAAAACTGAATGGAATAGTGCTATCATCAACGCTTTAGAGAAAGGTGCAAAAAAGATACTTAAAGGGGCTTCGGTAGCAGTTAAAACTTTGCTAGTGCCTGGTGCATTTGAATTACCCTTTGCCGTTAAACAACACTATGCGTATAGTAAACGAACTCCTGATGCTTATATAGTGCTGGGAGCAGTTATACAAGGAGATACCCCCCATTTTGATTATGTTTGTAAGGGTGTTACAGATGGAATAATGCAATTAAATCTACAAATTGATGTGCCTGTAATATTTGGCGTACTCACTGTTTTAAATGAACAGCAAGCCATTGAAAGAATTGGTGGAATACATGGCCACAAGGGTGAAGAAGCTGCAATTACAGCGCTAAAAATGATTCAATTGAATCGTTCAATTAAATAAATAGCTTAGATGAACGTACAAATATTTGTTCCTTGCTTTATAGATCAACTCTATCCGGATGTTGCATTTAATATGGTTAAAGTATTAAAGAAAGCAGGATGTACCGTTCATTATAATACTGCACAAACTTGTTGTGGACAGCCAGCATTCAATGCTGGATTTCACGGCGAGGCAAAAGAAGTTTGCACTAAGTTTCTACAAGATTTTGAAGGGGCCGATTATATAATTGCACCCAGCGCCAGTTGTGTGGGTTTTGTAAAAAATTATTACAAACAAGTTTTTGAGAACTCAGCACATAAAACACAGGCAGCCAAAACTGCTGAGCGAATTTTTGAATTTTCTGATTTCTTAGTAAACGTATTGAAAGAAACCAATTTTGGTGCTGTGTTAACAGAAAAAGCTACTTATCATGATAGCTGCGCAGCATTAAGAGAATGTAAAATCAAAAATGAACCAAGGCAATTATTAAATAATGTTTCAGGTTTAGAATTGGTTGAAATGAATGATGTAGAAACCTGCTGCGGCTTTGGTGGAACTTTTGCAGTCAAATTTGAACCCATTAGCATTGCAATGGGCAATCAAAAAATCAACAACGCTTCCAATACCGGAGCTACCCTATTAATTAGTACAGATATGAGCTGCTTAATGCATATAGATGGCTGTGCTAAACACGAAGGCAAACCAATGCGAATGATGCACTTAGCAGATGTATTGGCCAGTGGTTGGTAAGCGCTAACCTAACTCCCATTCAAAATCTAATTGCCGTTTTTCTAAATTTGCTGCTACCATTGTTACAGTTACTTTATCGCCCATTTTAAAGATGCGTCCACTGCGTCTTCCTACTAAACTGTATTCGGATTCAACCAACCTAAAATCATCAAAGTCGCTAAGGCTAACAATACTTACCAAGCCTTCGCACTTGTGTTCTACTGTTTCTACAAAGAATCCAAAACTAGTTACCCCACTAACTACACCTTCAAAAGTTTCACCTACATGAGATTGCAAAAACTCTACTTGTTTGTATTTATTCCCAGCCCTTTCACACTCCATTGCGGCTCTTTCCCTTTCACTAGTGTGCTTACATTTCTCTGTCATTTTTTTATCAATCATTGGAGCACCCTCTAAAACAGATTGTAATACACGATGTACCAACACATCTGGGTATCTTCTTATGGGCGATGTAAAATGACAATAATGCTCGAACGCCAAACCATAGTGTCCAATATTTTCTGGGGTATAAATAGCTTTGGCCATGGTTCTGATACCTAATTGCTCAAGTACATGTTGTTCAGGCTTTCCATGCGCATCAGCCAACATACCATTAAAACTATGTGCAATGGCTTGCGGAGTGGATATATCAAAACTATGGCCATATCTTTTAGCATATTGAATAAATGGGGCTAGTTTTTCTTCATCTGGTTGATCATGCACTCTATATGGAAAAGGAATCGGCTTTTTATTGACGTGCTGCTTGGCAATATTTTCAGCAACTGTTCTATTGGCCAATAACATGAACTCTTCAATTAATTGATGTGATTCTTTGCTCTCTTTCACAATGATACCAACTGGCACTCCTTTTTCATCTAATTGAAATCGCACTTCTTGAGATGAAAAATTAATAGCCCCTTTGCTGAATCTTTTCTTTCTTAATTTTTGGGCTATATCATTCAGCAACAAGATTTCATCCTTGTGCAACCCATCTTTAGTCTCAATAATTTGTTGAACATCTTCATAAGTGTACCTATGATCAGAATGAATAACTGTTCTACCTAACCAATATTGCTTCACATCGCCGTTTTCGTTGGTTTGAAAAATAGCAGAGAACGTTAGTTTATCTTCATGCGGTCTTAAAGAGCATAATTCGTTAGAAATATGTTCTGGTAACATAGGATTAACTCTATCGGGTAAGTATACCGATGTGGCCCTTCTGTAGGCTTCTGCGTCTAATGCAGAATCTGGTAAAACATAATGACTTACATCTGCTATATGTACGCCAATTTCATATTTATTATCTCCTAGTTTTCTAATTGAAATGGCATCATCAAAGTCTTTTGCATCAACAGGATCAATGGTAAATGTAAGTAACCCTCTACAATCTCTTCTCTTAGATACTTCTGCTTCGTCAATAATGTCAACTAATCTTCCTGCTTCTTCAATTACTTCATCAGAAAAACTCAATGGGAATCCTGCTTCAGCTAAAATTTCCTTCATCGCTGAATCATTCACATCATCAGGAGCCATCACACTAATAACTTCCCCAACAGGCTTTTTATCTTCTTTATCCCAACGAACCAACTTAACCAACACCTTATCTCTGTGTTGTGCCCCATTGATAGATTGCATAGGAATATATAAGTCTGGCATAGGTTTATCAGAATCGGGAACAAAAAAAGCATGATGAGCTGAAACTTGTAATCTACCAATGAATTCAGTTTGTTTACGTTCAACCACCTCGGTAATTTTCCCTTCCTTTTTACCTGTTCTTACATTCTCTCTAATCACTTTAACTCTTACTGTATCCCCATTTAATGCAGTCCCAAAATCATTGGGCCTTACCAATACATCTCCTGATTGATCATCAATTAACACATACCCCATTCCTGAACGAGTAACTTCTAGTTTCCCCTTTAATGTTTGAACGGTGATGGTTTTTGCTTTTTGCTTTTGCTTAGACTTTGGTTTCTTGGTACTCATGCGGTTGGATTGAAATTAAAATCTTGAATGAATTTAATCAGCAATTCATTAAAATGCCAAGATTCATCAAAAAGGATTTGGTGTCTGATTGGGATAACAAAAAATGGCAAACTGGTTAATTCATCTTTGAATTTAATTAACCTTACTGCATCTTTTTCTGTAGTAATAAATAATTTTCTTTCTGCAGAAATATCATCAAATTTCTGCTTCATTTCTTTTAAGTCGTCTATTGAAAAAATATGGTGATCAGGATAGTCTTGCTGGTAGTAAGTAGTAGCTTTTTGTAATAAATAGTCTTTTAGTGGCTTTGGATTGGCTATACCACAAACCAACATTACTTCATCCATTGAATTGATAGAATACTGAATACTACTATCACAAATATGATAAGGCATACCATACTCAATACAAGTAAAAAAAACTTTTTGTGAAGGCAAGGGCTTAAGTTCTCTTAATATGGTAGACTTCATTTTTTCATCCATATCAGGAGGGCATTTAGTCACAATAATCACTTGTGCACGATTTGCTGAAGCCCATTCATCTCTTAAGTCCCCAGTCGGCAAAAAAAAGTCACTGGTATATAAATTACTGTATTCCGTTAACAGTATATTAAAACCAGCTCTAACCGTTCTATGTTGAAATGCATCGTCTAAAATAATTGCTTGTAATTCAGGATGGTCTTGCAATAAATGTGGAATGGCAACTATCCGTTCTTCTCCTACAGCCACTGCCACATTTGGAAATTTCAATGCAAATTGCATGGGCTCATCCCCAATTTCTAATGCGGTTGTTTGTGAATTAGCTAAAGCATAGCCCTTGGTTCTTCGTTTATATCCCCTACTTAAGGTAGCCATTTTGAATCTTGGACTTAATAACTCTAATAGGTACTCTACCATTGGAGATTTTCCCGTTCCCCCCACTGCCAAATTGCCTACACAAATAATGGGGAAATTAAATGCAGCAGATTTAAGGATATTCTTATTGAACAATCTATTTCGAATGATGATAATTAAACCGTACAGCGCTGCCAAAGGCAACAACAATACTCGAAATGATTTAAGAAAAATGGTATTAAAATTCATAAATATGCTTAGGGGTAATACCTAAATGTAAAGGTATATCAAATTCATGGGTGTCACTGATTAAGGGTATTGGATCAAAGTAAGAAAACCCAATTAAAGCGGTATGGTCTTCTTTTTCAGCTAAAAATCGATCATAATACCCTTTACCAAACCCAACTCTATAACCAGCTTCATCAAAAACTAATAAGGGAACCAACACCAAATCAATATTACTTAGTGCAATTGTTTTACCTTCTTTGGGCTCAGTAATACCCCATTGATTAGTATGATACACAGTATCTTCATTCACTAAAAGTGCTTCCATTTTCTCTTTATTCTGCACAACTGGATAACACAATTGCAGCTGCGGAATCATATGACGCAAATACCCATTGAACAATTGTGTATTGGGTTCCGACTTATTAGCCATTGGCCAATAGGATAAAACAGTTTGTATACCTTCAAAATTGATTTGTTGAAATTGAATCAACAATAGATCGTCCAATTTCAATCGGTCTGCCCCATGCAACTCATTTCGTTTATTAATATAAATCTCTCTTAATTCTGTTTTAAGCATAACAATTTGGTGAACGGTATTAAATTCTACCCTGCAATTTACCAAATAGCCAATCAATTTGATATTTTTATACCAATCCAATTATTCCGATAGTCATGAAAAGATTATTTTTTATCTGCTTAATATTAATTACAAACTACTATAGTAAAGCACAAAATGCAAATAACATCATTCCTAAGCCCGCATTTATCAGTTATCCCCATAGCCCTGAACCTTTTGTTTTAGACAATAAGCAGAGCATATTTTATGAAGATTCATTTGAATCTCAAGCATATTACCTTCAAGAAAATATAGCAAAACAAACCGGTTTATTACTCACCGTAAAAAAAAGGATAGATCCATATAGCATTTCAACAAGTGGAATCTACCTTGTTCCATATAGTTCATTAAATCATCCAGCAGAAAAATATGAGCTAAACATAAATAGACAAAATATCCAAATTGAGTATCACGATTTAAGAGGGCTAATTAATGGTATTCAAAGTCTTTTACAGTTAATGCCCATTGGCCAATTTAATTCAATTAAAATTTCACCGGTACATATTGAAGACCAACCAAGATTTGCATATAGAGGTATGCATTTAGATCTAGTAAGACATATTTTTCCAGTAAGCTATATTAAAAAATACATTGACTATTTAGCATTTCATAAATTCAATACGTTCCATTGGCATTTAACCGACGATCAAGGATGGAGAATTGAAATGGATGCGTACCCCAAGTTAAATTCTATTGGGTCTTATAGAAAAGAAACATTGATTGGTCATTTTAAAGATAGCCCTGCCTTATATGATGGAACACGATATGGTGGATATTATACAAAAGCAGAAATAAAAGAGATTGTTCAATATGCTGCCATTAGAGCCATAACAGTAATACCTGAAATAGATATTCCTGGTCATAGCCGTGCTGCAATTGCTGCTTATCCTGAGCTAAGTACTAAACCAGATACCATTTGGAATGTGGCAACTACTTGGGGTATGTATGATAGACAAAATAATGTATTGGCCCCCAAGCCTGCCACATTTCGCTTCTTAGAAAAAGTATTTGATGAAGTAGTAGCTCTTTTCCCTTCTCCTTACATACATGTTGGTGGCGACGAATGCAGTAAAATTTGGTGGAAGCAAGACCCTACAACTCAAGCTTTCATGAAAGAAAAGGGATTAAAAAATGAGACTGCATTGCAAACTTATTTTATTGAGTTTATTGCAAAACACTTAAAATTGAAAGGGAAAAAAACTATTGGATGGCATGAAATAAATGAGGGAGATCTAGATACT
This sequence comes from Sediminibacterium sp., assembly GCA_046289145.1. GTDB lineage: Bacteria > Bacteroidota > Bacteroidia > Chitinophagales > Chitinophagaceae > Sediminibacterium. The sequence continues at coordinate 8,740 of JBKBWE010000033.1, read as the reverse complement.
TCAACCATTGTAATGAACTGGGGTACTGAAAAGCAAGCGATTGAAGCAGCAAGTAAAGGATTCCAAGTTATCAATACCCCTGGTAAGCCTTTTTACTTTGACCACTATCAATCACAAGACCCAAAAGATAGTTTAGCTATTCATGGATATAACCCGTTAGAAGCGGTATACAATTACAATCCTATTCCGTCTACCATAGTTCAAAAAGGATTAAGTAATAAAATTATTGGAGGGCAAGCCAATGTTTGGACAGAATATATGGGCAATGAAAAAAAGGTAGACTATATGATCTTCCCTAGAATGACTGCTTTAAGTGAAACACTTTGGAGCATCCCTGAAAAAAAGAACTATACAGACTTTTTAAAAAGACTTGAGCAAAATGCCCTACCAAGATACCAGTTTTGGAACAGCAGTTGGTTTAAAGATTACGCAAAATGGGATATTAGCAAATCCCCTAAATAAAAAATCCGCTGCTTATTTAAAATGAGCAGCGGATTTTGATAAGTTAAGAGCAATTAGAACTGTGATTTAAAATTTCTATTTGCAGACTTCATTTCTCTGTGAATCTTCCAAAGATCAACTGCGCGAAATGCTTTCTTTTTTTCCTCTCTGTTTTGTACAAACATGTCTGTTGCCAATGTTTCTCTTACTTCTTGTACTAATTCGTTTAAATGCGCCTTATCTATCTGTACGATAGAAGGCATAACTTCACCTTTCATTGTATTATTATTTTATTTTTTACAAATGTTGTTGAGCAGGGTAGGAAATTTATTGTTACCGCTAGAATAGAATGGCCTTCTATTTGACTACCTAAGATATATTCTTCAATAATTGCTCAATGCCGCCGCAAATGTACGACGTGTAAGGATAGTAAAAAAATTAAACTGTAAAATAAAAGTTAATATATCATATGACCTTTCACAAAATCACTGACTAAATAGCTGATTAATTTACCTGTTCCAGGGTCTTTGTCTCCGTTAGACAATTGTACGGCTCCTTCAGAAATATGCAAATAAGCAGCTTTGGTATCTGCAGCAGCATATTGCATATACTGCCTTGCTTGTATAGGAGTAATCCCAACTTTTGATTGTGCGCTAGACAACGTATCTGCTATAGCATCCATGTCTAATTCAATTCCACATAAAGTATCATCTGTAAAAGAGGTTGCATGTGCTACTGCTTGTATGAATGTTCTTTTTTCATGCACAAATATGTCTTCGTATGTAATACAATCAATAAAAGGATTGTTCACCATATCCATCCATACATTCTGAGGAATATAATTTTCGTGTAAACCAATAACACAGTATTTTTCTAAATAACCGTCTTCTTCGGCATAAGAGAACCCATTCCCACTATGCCTACCTTCCATAGGCCTAAAATCGGCATGAGCGTCTAAATTAATGGCATTAATTTGTGCAAGAGGTATAACACCTGCTTTATAGAATCCTTTTGCTGCACCTTTAATGCATGGGTAAGCATTGTTATGTCCACCACCAATAACGATAGGAATTTTTTTGTTTTGAGTAATAATATGAATCAATTGTTCAACTGAATCATCAATAGTATTAACCGCATGCCTATACGCAGCCATTTTCTCTTCTTCATTAAAGGCATTTTGATCAATCAGTTCTGCTATTGATGCAAAATCAAAATGACCCAATACCATTAAATTACTCCCTTCTAAAAAATCATTACTTTGAATATTCATAAATGATTTTAAAAAAGCCAACCAAGCACTATCAGTTCCTCCTATACCCCCATTTGCTTTTACCCCAATATCTTCTGGGATTCCCAAAATAATATAATTGGCAGAGCTTGCTTGCAAGCTTGCTTCAATATTTGCTGGATTGGTAAGCACTTGTACCCGCTCTCCTAACTTAGTTTCGAAACGGCGAATTTTAGTAACAGAAAGTACATCCTGTTTATTATAAAATTTAAAATGGTGCATGGTCAAGTAATTTAGGTGGACAATTCTGTTACTTAAATATAATTAAATAAACCGACCATTAATCATAACCTTATCAATCAAATTAGTCCCAAATGAATATGGCAAGTAAGCCAGTGAAGGAATGGGCTGTGTGAATATTAAATTAGCTCGCTTACCAATAGTGATGCTTCCTACCTCCTTGTCTAATTCCATTGCAAATGCCCCATTAATTGTAGCAGCATTAATGGCTTCTTCGGGCAATAGCTTCAATTGAATGCAACTTAATGCAACTACAAAATTCATATTCCCACTTGGACTTGATCCCGGATTATAATCTGAAGCAACTGCTAAAGCTGCATTAGCGCGAATAAGCTCCCTAGCTGGCTGGTAAGGCATCCGAAGGAAAAATGCTGCTGTTGGCAGCATAGTTCCAATGGTATTCGATTTACTTAATGCCTGAATAGCAGCTTCATTCATGGTTTCTAAGTGATCTACTGAAACAGCGCCTATTTGAACACCAAGCTCTACCCCACCAGATGCATGTAATTGATTGGCATGTATTTTTGATTTCAAACCAAAAGATAAGCCCGCATTGCAAATACGATGAGTTTCCTCAACACTAAAAAATCCCTCTTCACAAAAAACATCAATATAATCGGCCAATTGCTCTTTTGCAATGATTGGCAGCATTTCATGTATAATTTGATCAATATACCCATCATGATTTTCTTTGAAAGCTAATGGATAAGTATGTGCACCTAAAAAACTGGCTTTTACCGGAATAGGGGCTGTTTCCTTAATGCGTTTAATTACGCGCAGGATTTTTAATTCGTTCTCGGTATTTAGACCGTAACCACTTTTTATTTCAATGGCCCCCGTTCCTAATTTCATTAAATCTTGCAAACGAGCCATTGCCTGAAAATACAATTCATCCTCAGTTGCTTGGGCAATTTTTTGAGCAGAATTAAGTATTCCACCACCTTTTGCCGCAATTTCTGCATAAGTTAACCCTTTGATTTTATGAACAAACTCCTCTTCCCTACTAGCTGCAAAAACCAAATGCGTGTGGCTATCGCACCAACAAGGAAGTATAGAAGCGCCGGCGGCATCAATCAACTCAGCCCCAAGCATATGTTCAGCGCTTAATTCATGTATTGAACCATATGATTGAATAATCCCATTTTCAACAACAATAAATGCATTGTCAATAATTGGAAGCTGCGAAAGTTCCAAACCTCGTACAACTATTGAATTGGTTCTAGTGTTAACCAATTGTTTGATATGTTGAATGACATATTTCATTGATGAAAATTAGTTTAATTTAATGTATGATTGCTACTTTAAGTATTGTTAGGTACCCCTCTTATTTTGGTTGGGCCGGTTTTTTATCCATGGCATTTTTTAGACTTCCGCTTTGGCTAAGCAATAAAACTAAATTCTACAAACTAATGGGATGTGGCAGAAATGGCACTTTTGATAAAACACCTGATTGGAAACAATGGGCTTTATTAACGATTAGTGCGGAGAATGATGCTGGCTTTAGACCTTCTTTTATAAAAGCTTGGTGGAAAATTTTTAGCGTTGAAATTTGGGAACTCCAGCTAGAACCAATTGAAGGCCATGGCACTTGGGATGGGAAAGCCGTTTTTGGTAATTTGCCCAAACAATCCAACTATGATGGACCTATTGGAATTCTTACCAGGGCAACTATTCGGGTCTCCCAATTAGGGCGATTTTGGTCTCATGTTGATGCCATTGCACAACAAATGGCAGGTGCCGAAGGGTTTATTACTTCAGTAGGTATTGGTGAAGTTCCTTGGATAAAACAAGCCACTTTTAGCATTTGGGAAAGCAAAGAATATATGCGTTTGTTTGCATATAAAATGAAGGAGCACGCAGAAGTCGTGAAAAAAACCCACCAAGAAAAATGGTACAGTGAAGATATGTTTGTACGTTTTAAACCTATAAAATCTACTGGTAGTCTAAATGGGGAATTGCCATTTAAAATAAAATAGTAATTTGCGTTTAGTGAACCATTGTTCTACCATATCTTTTTTAACAGCACATTTTGCTTGGATGTACAGGGGCTTGAATACATTGCCCGATCATTGAAGGGACTATAAATAAGGTTGATACAAGATAAATTTATTGATTAATAGGTAAAAACTTACCTACTTCCAATAATGAAATATTATTGGAAGCTCTTTTATATTCATTCATGCATTTTACAAAATATTTTATATGAAAGTTTCTGTAACATCTGAAATTGGCACATTAAAACGATTATTAGTACATAGCCCTGATAGTGGCTTAGGAAAAGTGGTACCCTCCAAAGCCCAGGACTGGCTTTTTGAAGACATTGTTCATTTGGATACTATAAGAAAAGATGAATACGATTATTACACAAAAATTTTATTGTACTTTTTAGACCCAGAAAAAATAAAAGGCAAATTAAATGAGATTGATGGCACTCAAAATAATCGTGGATTCTATAAACCTGAGCATCAAAATTTTTACAAATCAGATAAAGTAATTGAATTACAATGGCTCTTGTCTGAACTATTACAAAATAGCGATATCAAAACTAAATTGGTATCATCGGTTTGTGCAATTGAAGGTTGTACTTATCAAATTCAGAATGAACTATTGAATTATGAACCTACTGAATTAGCAAAAACACTTATCTCTGGAACTTCCCAAGATAGACAGCTTTTATTTGCACCTATTCCTAACTTTATTTTCACAAGAGATATAGGTATCACCATCAAAGACCATGTGTTACTAAATAAGCCAGCAAAAAAAGCAAGAACTAGAGAGGCATTATTGGCAAAATATATTTTCTTTAATCATCCGCTATTTGCTGATTACACCAATAAGATTATTGAATTATCAGATTCGCACCATAGTTTCTTATTACCCAAAGAAGATGATGAAAGAAAAATAACATTGGAAGGTGGAGATATAATGGTAGTAAGCGAAAATCATATTTTGGTGGGCGTTAGTGAAAGAACATCTTCTGAGGCTGCAGTTAAAATAACGCAAACCCTTTTTGAAATGGAATTGATGGACAAAGTAACCATTGTGAAAATTCCAAAGAAAAGAGATTACATGCATATCGACACAGTATTTACACAGGTAAAAAGAGATGTATGGGTAATGTTGGGAAATTTTTCTAGGAAAGCGGTGAAGCATGAAGATGAATCTGCGGTTGAGAGAATATTAGAAATCAAGAAAGAAGAAAAAATTAAAATCCTACAATTTCATCGGAACAATCCAGAGCATCCTATATCGTTTGAAAGCTTAGAAGATTTGTTAGTTGATATCAGTAAAACAGATCTAAAATGTACTAATGAAGTGCGTTTTATTTTCTCAGGCAACAATGAGTTTCCATACAGTGCAAGAGAGCAATGGACTGATTCATGTAATTTATTGGCACTAAAAGAGGGGGTGGTTTTAGGGTATGACAGAAATGATAAAACTACCGAAGCATTTAGAAATGCAGGATTTACTATTATAGGAGTTAAAGAACTATTACAACAATTAGAGAACAACACTATAACAGTTGACCAAATTAAAGACACTTTTATTTTAATGCCCTCAGCAGAATTATCAAGAGCAAGAGGAGGATTCCACTGTATGAGTATGCCTTTATGGCGAGAACCAATCAATTAATCAATTATGCAACACACCAATAACTTATTAATGATACAACCTGTTCATTTCAGCTTTAATGCTGAAACGGCGGTGAATAATAGTTTTCAAAACAAATCGGATCAGTCTAATGTACAAGCAAAAGCAAGGGAAGAATTTGAGCGATTCATTACTGTGCTTAGAGCTCATGATATAAATGTTACAGTGGTAGAAGATACACCCAACCCACATACCCCTGATTCCATATTCCCCAATAACTGGATTTCTTTCCACAACGATGGAAGCATTTGTCTCTATCCCATGTTTGCCATCAATAGAAGATTAGAAAGAAAGCCCTCAGTATTAAGCGCTATTCAAGAAAAATTTATCATTAACCAAACCAATGATTTTACTGCTTATGAAAAGGACGAACTTTTTTTGGAAGGGACTGGCAGTATGGTTTTGGACAGAGAAAATAAAATAGCATATGCATGCCTATCACCAAGAACCAACCAACAGGTATTGGATGAGTTTTGTAAAAAGATGCAATATAAAGGAGTTTCATTTGTAGCCGTTGATGAAGCGGGTGCACCTATTTACCATACCAATGTAATGATGTGCGTTGCAGACGATTATGTAGTCATTTGTTTAGATTCCATTAAAGATTCAAATCAACAAACATTGGTTAAGCAATCAATTATAAACAGCGGAAAAATCATCATAGAAATTAACTTTAATCAGATGAATCATTTTGCTGGCAACATGTTACAGGTTCACAATACCAGTGGTGAAAAATTCCTAGTAATGTCTAGTCAAGCTTTTAATTCATTAACATCTGAACAAATTTCAACCATTCACTCTTTTAATAAAATTATACATAGTGATATTACCACAATAGAGACCAATGGCGGTGGCAGTGCCCGTTGTATGATGGCGGAAATATTTTTACCCCGTAAATGATTTTTCTATTTATTTATTAATTGATCAGCTAAAAGACTTTTACGAACCCCCTCTGCAAATGAGTGGGGTTTGTAGTTTAAAATAGTTCTTGCTCTCTCAATTTTAAGTCCAGATTGTTTGGCTCTTTTAACAGGCTCTGGAAAAGTATTACTGTCTACCGCCTCTATTAATTGGGTATTTAACAATAAACAGTTGGCTACTTCAACTGCCATTTCATACGGAGTTATTATTTCAGCTCCAGCTAAATGAAAAATACCTTCGTGATCTCCAACTATTATTTTTTCTAATCCTTGGCAAATATCAAATACATAAGTGGGCGTTCTTTTTTGATCATTTACTACTTTGATTGATTTTTCTTGAAGAAGTTGCTTTTGAACCCATTGTATAAAACTAGGGCGAGAACCAGGTAATTCAGGTCCATAGATAAAGACAGGTCTAACGATAACTGGTCTTTGCACATGCTGCTTCACCCAATTTTCTGCTTGTAGTTTACTTTCGCCATAAAAGTTGAGTGGACCTGCAATATCGTCCTCTCCGTGCGGGCCATTTTCACCAAAAATAAAATCAGTGGAGAAATAAATGAACCTAGAATGGTGCTTTGTAGCAGCTTCCCCTAAGTGTATAGTTGCTTGTACATTGTTCAACAAACAATTTTTACGGTCATTATTGCATTCATCAGGTTTACTCATTGCAGCAATATGTATAATCCAATCTGGCTTAATTTGGTTAATAATGGCATTAACTGAACTAACATTTGTTAGTTCGCAAGAATGATAATGAATAAGATCATGATTGGCCAAACGAGCTTCCCCCCTAGAAAGGGCAAATACCTGAAACCCTTTGCTAGCAAGGTATTGAACGGCATGCTGTCCAGTAAATCCATTTGCCCCTGTTACTACTATTTTCATAGAGCAATGCTACGAAAAATCAGGTAAGAACACTACAAGGCTATGTGCTTTCAAATCCGTATTTTTGGAATTCCGTGTATACAGTACACATTAAGATTGTCTTATTATTAAAGAGATTGAAAAACATGGGCAGTAAAAAAGTAAGCAAAATTGGGGTATTAACTTCTGGTGGTGATGCACCAGGAATGAATGCTGCCATCAGAGCTGTAGTTAGAACTGGAATTTACAATGGATTAGAAGTTTTTGGAATCATGAGAGGATATAGTGGTATGATAGACGATGATATACATCCCATGAACTCTAGATCGGTAGCAAATATTATACAAAGAGGCGGCACAATTTTAAAAACAGCTAGATCCATGATTTTCATGGAAGCCGAGGGAAGAAAAATTGCCTATGAAAATCTCAAGAAAAGAGGAATTGACGGATTGGTGATAATAGGTGGCGATGGTAGTTTCAAAGGGGCACAAAAATTCAGCAACGAATTTGACATTCCTTGCATTGGTCTTCCTGGAACAATTGATAAAGACATTGCAGGTAGTGATTTTACTATTGGTTTTGATACAGCAGTAAATACTGCGGTAGAAGCAATAGATAAAATTAGAGATACTGCAGATGCACACGACCGATTATTCATTGTAGAAGTAATGGGCCGTGACGCAGGATATATTGCTTTACATAGTGGTATTGCTACAGGTGCTGAAAACATTTTAATTCCAGAAACCGAAACTGATATTGAGGAACTTATTCAGTCTTTATCTGAACAAGAAAAGAGAAAGAAATTGGTAAATATTATTGTTGTTGCCGAAGGTGATAAATACGGTGCTAATGAAATTTCTAGTATTGTTAAAAAAAGACTTCCCAGTGCAGATACAAGAGTGTGTATTTTAGGACATATACAAAGAGGCGGCTCTCCTACTTGTTTAGATAGATTAATAGCTAGTAGAATGGGGTTTGCTGCTGTAGAATGTTTATTAAATGGCACCAATAATGTAATGGTGGGTATTCTTAACAATCAATTACATTACACTCCTTTAGACCATGCAATTAAGGCAAAACAAAAAATTTCAGAAGACTGGCTTAGAATCGTTAAAATATTAGCTAGCTAACCCCCCAAAAAAAAAAATTAAAACAATACAATGTCAAAGAATTTAGAGAAGTACTTACACAAAGAGATGGACAGAGAAGCTGGCGTTAAACACGTGATGCACAAAACAAAAATTGTTGCTACCGTTGGACCAGCATGTGACTCATATGACCAATTATTGAATTTGGTTAAAGCAGGTGTAAACGTATTTAGGTTAAACTTTTC
>JBKBWE010000308.1:0-3129 GCA_046289145.1 Sediminibacterium sp. | reverse complement strand
CAGCGGGATGAATCGTTTGTGGTTCAGCAGATAAATTAATCAGTATCACTTTAATTTCACCACGATAATCGGCATCAATGGTGCCTGGTGTATTTAAACAAGTAATCCCCTGCTTTATGGCGAGTCCGCTGCGGGGGCGAATTTGAATTTCGTAACCGATGGGAATCTCTACAAATAATCCAGTGGGTACTAAAACGCGGGCTAAAGGCTCAAGCACGAGCGGTTCAGAGAGATTAGCCCGTATGTCCATCCCCGATGAACCAATTGTTGCATACGAGGGCAATTCATTGCCCGATTGGTTGATAATCTTAACGGAAAGTAGATTCGATAACATGAAAGTAAAGGTAGGGGTAAATAGCAAAAAGGTAGGTGACCAATCCTTATCTTCGTGGCTATGAATCGGATTGAGGAAGCCCTACAAAAAGTGGAACAGATAGTGCAATTGGCGAATAATAGCAATGACCTCGCTTATTTTCATTACCACCGCAAGCGTTTTCTAAAAATGGGTGAATCGGTAACTGCTATTTGCCCTGCGGGTTCAACTGTTTTAGATATTGGTAGTCATTATTTGCATTCTTCTTTACTTCTTCATTTTTTAGGCTACAAAGTAACTTGCATGGATGTGGGTGAATTTTGTAATCTTCCTTTTATTAAAGAGCGCATAGCGGCCAACCACCTCACCCAAATTGAAGAAAACAATTTAGAAAAACTCAGCAGCTTAGCTACGGAAGAAAATCAATACGACCTGATTTTATTCACCGAAATATTTGAGCATATCACGTTCAACCCCATTGGGTTTTGGAAAAGGATTCATACAATCATTAAACCCAATGGAAATATTTATATCACTACTCCCAACTCCATTACTTTATATGCCATTGTAAAAACCTTGTATCAATTGTTGAGTGGTAGAGGAATTGGAATAGATATTAAAGCCATTTTCCCCACTGTTACTTATGGCCATCATTGGAAAGAATATTCTGCTAAAGAAATGAAAGCATATTTCAACATCATGAACGATGGTTTCAAGGTAAGTGTTCAGAAATTTTGTTACAAACCTGCTGAAGGTCCTGATAGTGTTAAAGGGAAAGGCAGTATTCTTTTAGAGAAACTGGGTAATCAAATATCTTTTTTTAAGGAAGCAATGGAAGTAGTGGTTAAAGTAGACAAATCCTTGCCTTGGAAAGTGAATATACCCGAGTATTAAACTAATTTTACCCTATGACTTATTTGAAGCAATCATTCAGCAATAGCATTCTCCTCCTATTCCTATGCCTATCATTGAGTGCTTGCTTTAAAGATTTACCCGATAAAATGGTGTTTTACCAAAATGATTTTGACAACAATACAAAAGCCAATTTCAGTATTTACGGCAATACGGGTTTGATTGATTCACTAAAAATTACTACTTACAATAATTCAAAAGTATTTGGCAGATTTAACAGCAATTATGTGTTGTTTAAAATGGACACGCTTCCTGCACACAATGCCATTAAAATTGAATTTGATTTGTACTTGCACGATCAATGGGATGGCAATCATTTACCCCCTGGTGCTGCTTATCCTGATATTTGGCAAATGGCCATCGACAACAATCCTATTTTCTTAACTACTTTCTCCAACGGTAATTATCCGCAATCCTATCCTAATAATTATCAAACCAATATGCTCAACAGCCCCGCGTTGAGTAATTCTTGGGGCGTATTACCAGGTGTATGTTCTAATGCAGGAAAAGCAAATGGAACCAGTCACTACAAAATTGAATACACTACTTCTCATACTGGTACATTTCAATTAGCATTGAACGATGTACCCAATCCAGTCAACAGTTTGTGTTTAAAAAGTTGGTCAATAGATAATTTGCGATTAACTGCAATCATGTATAAATGAGCCGAAACTTCTCCGCTTTTTTTAGTTTTGCCAACCTCAGTTTTATACAAGGGTCAAATGTATTGATTCAATTATTATTGATTCCCATTATTACACGCATTGTTGGATTGCAGGAATTCGGATTGGTAATGTTGGCCAGTTCATACGCAGCCTTAGTATCCATTTTTATTAATTATGGTAGTAACCAATCTGGTGTGAAAGATGTTGCGCAAGAAAAAGAATCTCCCAGCAATCTCTCCAAAGTATTTTACAGTATTTATATTGTTAGAATAGCCATGTACCTGGTTGCATTATTGGGTCTGCTTCTATTTAGTAATTGGCTTATACCAACAGCAACTTCAAAACATTTTCTATTTGCCAATATGATTATTGTAGGTGAGTTACTCAATCCTTTTTTCTTTTTTGTAGCCTTACAAAAATTATTGCTGTACAACCTAATGAATCTTTTCAGCAAAGTACTCTCTGTAATATTGATTCTTTGGATGGTGAAATCTCCTTCAGACAGTGTTTGGGTAAATTTTTTCTTGGGTTTAGCGCAAATCATTGGCTATATCTTTTTACTCGTTTATCTGATTAAAAAATTTCGACTGTACCATTTCAAAGTTCCCATCATCCAATTGAAACAATACCTCCAACAAAATTTTTATTTAACTGGCAATAACTTAAGCGTACAATTACAACAATCCATTTTTTTATTTACTGTTTCAGGAATGGGGAATGCACAATTATTGGGTGCTTATTCCTTGTGCGATAAATTGGTTTGGTCGTTTAGGATGTTGGTCATTTCTTTTTTTAATGTGGTGTATCCAAGAGCAGCGGTCTTATATAAAGAACAACCCATTGCTTGGAAAAAATTAAAAAAACAACTCACTACTATGCTCTGGTTGGTGTTAACTGGAGTAGCACTCGTGTTGTTGTTTTTTGCCAATCAAATTGTAGTGCTGATAACAGGCAATCAAGATGATTTAACGGCGCTTTTCATTCAATCCATTTGTTTGATGCCATTGGTAGCTGGTTTAAACTCATTAAATGTGACTGAACTATTATTAAGAAACCAATACAAGCAAATTTTTAACATCGCACTCATTTTATTAACCATTTCTATTTTGTTATCGATCTTATTTACACAATGGGGTAACCCGCGCCTATTTGGCTTTTTCCCAATCTTGGTAGAAATGGGGAGTATTCCACTTTACCTTTACTTTATCAAAAAAACAAGAGAATAACTTAATTTGCAGC
>JBKBWE010000032.1:0-16348 GCA_046289145.1 Sediminibacterium sp. | reverse complement strand
TTCAATATTAGTTGCAATAGGTGTGTTATGTATTTTCATGGTAGAATTTAGCGAAGGCAGCAATTGGTTTACATCATTTATAGGTGGCAAAACCAATTATAGCAAACAATTATTCTTTGCTGGATTCTGTGCCTTAGTGGCCACATTTATTTTACTAACAGATAGCAAACTCTTTACTGCATTTGCCAATTTGATGTATGCATTTGGCTTATTATTGATGGTTGCTACTTTTTTTATTGGGAAAAACATCAATGGTTCAAAAAGTTGGATTCCAATGGGTGGTGGCTTTAATTTGCAACCAGCCGAACTCTGTAAAATATTTACGGCATTGGCATTGGCCAAGTTTTTATCAAGACAAGAAACAGATTTTAGCAAATTGAAATTTCAACTGATAGCAGGGGCTATTGCAATTGCTCCGGCTATACTATCTATTTTACAACACGAATTAGGTTTGGCATTGGTATATAGCTCTTTTTTAATTGCCATGTATAGAGAAGGTTTACCTGCACAAATTTTAATTTTAGGATCATCATTTGGCGTATTGGTCATTGCGTCTTTAATTATTGAACCTAATACCCTACTGATTATTCTCAGTGCAATTGCTGTTTTACTTATTTACTTTGCACGTAGACAGGCCAGAAGAAACAAAGGGTTAATTACTACGATTGTTATTATTTGGATGATCAGTGCAGGAACGCAACGCTTTGTTATACCATATATATTCAATAATGTATTTGAGTGTTACCAAAGCACCCGTATCTATAGTATGGTGGGTAAGGATTACAATTGTGCTGACAATGTTAAATCCTTAAAAAAACAAAAAGCAGGCAATGAAAAAGCCCCTAAGAAACCAGATGATTATAATGTGCGCCAAAGTAAGATTGCCATTGGTTCTGGCGGATTTGCAGGAAAGGGTTTTTTAAAAGGTACACAAACACGTGGGAAATACGTTCCCGCACAACATACTGATTTCATTTTTACTTCATTGGGTGAAGCATTTGGTTTTATTGGCTGTGTAATTTTTCTAATAATTTATTTAGCACTTTTATATCGCATTATTCGAATTGCAGAAAGACAAAGAAGTACATTCAGTAGAGTGTATGCTTATAGTGTAGTGAGTATTCTTTTCTTCCATTTTGCAGTAAACGTTAGTATGACTATTGGCTTTTTCCCTATAGTTGGTATCCCTTTACCATTGGTTAGTTATGGCGGATCTTCTTTACTAACATTTACCATTTTGATTTTTATTTTACTTAGACTAGATGCAGACCGACAAATGGTATTGCGTTAATTGATTATTATGACCATTATTCCATTATCCGAAGGAAGTTTTACTATTGACAAAACAAAGGTATTTGTACCATTTAATACGGCAACTGAAGAATTGAATAGCAGACCTATTGGTAGTTTGTTGGTTGAAATTCAACCCTTTTTAGTGGTAACACAAAAAGACCTTATTTTGATTGATACAGGATTAGGCTACAATATGTCTAATGGGGTACCTCAGATTTATTATAATCTAGAAAAAGCGGGGTATAATCCATCCCAAATAACAAAAGTATTAATGAGCCATTTGCATAAAGATCATGCAGGTGGAATTACTACTCGAAATTATTCTACTGGAGAACAGTTTATTGCTTTCCCATATGCTACTTATTATGTGCAAAGAAGGGAATATGAATATGCTATGGGAATTGGCTCTGCATCCTATGTTCAGGCCGATATTCAAATACTAGAAGAGTTCAGCAAAGTAGTTTGGCTAGAAGATGATCACGGATTTATTGACAACTATATTGAATACCAGTTAACAGGAGCACATAGTAAATTTCATCAGGTCTTCTTTATTCAAGAAGAAAATGAGATTATTTTCTTTGGCGGAGACGATGCTCCTCAATTGCAGCAAATGAAAAGCAGATTCGTGGCTAAATATGATTTTGATGGAAAGAAGTGTATGGAGCTAAGAAGAGTTTGGTGGGAAGCAGGACAAGAAAAAGGCTGGAAATACCTGTTTTACCATGATATCTCCAGCCCCGTATTTCATCATTCAAATCTGACTTAGTTATTCTTGATGGTAGAATCTGTTCGATTTCTTTGCATCATTCTTTTTCTAAGTTCGGGTCTGTCCATTTTTTTATCGCCAGGACCCTGAGGCTTCATACCACGCTTCATCATTTCTTGGCGCATCATATCGTTGAAATTGCGGTCTAATTTAAAAACCGTATTCACTCTATCTTCTGCGTTCAAGATTTTCTTAAAATCGTTGTTGTATTTTTTACGAATCGATAATGCCTGTTCTTCAAAAGCCAATTCGGCAGATTTGTTTTCTTGTCTTGCCTTTTTTAATTCAGCCATATATGCATTATGCACTGGCCAAAACTTTTGCGCTTCCTCAGCAGTTAGATTTAATTGCTTGGTGATATAAGCAACTTTAATAGCTTCAATATTTGGCCTTTCTCCAGGAGGTGGAGGAGGGGGCATTCCACCTTGCATTCTACCCATTTTAGGTGGTGGCGGTTCTTGTGCTTGTGCAATTGCTGTTACACCCATTAAAATAATTAATAGTAAACGTTTCATGTTGTTGTTTTTTTAAATGTTAATTCAATTATTCGCTCAGATAAAGCTGCAGTTCTTCATCTGAAATCTCAGCCACCGTTGTTTCAGAAATTGCATCCACGGTATATTGATGCAAACTATTTTCAGGCCCCGCTAAAGCGTTGGCAGTTTTTAAATACTCATCAATAGCATCATTAGACAAAGCTTGCACAGATTCATTAATGTCTATTTTAGCAATTTGTTCCAAGTTAATGACTAATGCAGGATTTGAAGAGATTGTTGGTTGATTAACCAAATTAAATCCTCCTATCACTAAAATACCAATGACTACGGCTGCAGCTACGAGTGTGTACCATTTACGGCTGGTATTCATGTTCACAACCCTAGCACCGGTAGCTTGGATATTGGAATTGTCTTGGGCTATTTGAACTTGAAAATGATCAAAATAACCAGCGGGTACCGATTGAACTGGCTTTTTTGCAATTGTATTCAGCAATGGAGCCACTTGTTCTAATTCTTGTATAATTTCTTTGTTTTCCATTTTCTTCCTTTTTAAGACTCAAATACAACCCCGAGGTTTAATGGGTTTTAATAAATTCTTCTACTTTTTTGGCAGCATGATGGTAGCTTGCCTTTAATGCTCCTTCACTGGTATCTAAAATTTTACTTATTTGTTCATAAGTCATTTCATCAAAGTATCTAAGGTTAAATACTAACTTTTGTTTCTCTGGAAGTTGCTGAATAGCCAATTGCAATTTCCACTCTAATTGATTCGCGTTAAAATTGCTATCTGCTTTAACAGTGTTCCCATAAACTTCTGCAACATCATCAAATGAACTGGTTTGCTTTCTTTTCTTTTGTTCTATAAAACTCAAACTTTCGTTGGTTGCAATTCTATACAACCAGGTATACAGTTGACTGTCTTCTCTAAAATTGTCTAATGCATTCCAAACTTTTATAAAACTATTTTGCAATACATCATTGGCGTCTTCATGCTCCAGCACCATCCTTCTAATATGCCAATACAATTTTTCCTGATATTGTTTTACCAGTTGAGTAAATGCTGCATTTTTTTGTGAAGGAATTTTAAACTGCTTCACCAATTGAGAATCTTGATTCAATATATATCGATTGTCTTTTAAGTTAGATAAAATTGGAGTTGAAAGGTTTAATCGGGCAAAAAAATTTGTATATTCATTTACATCAACTATGTATTCAAATAAACCCATACATGCATTTAGGCAAAATGTAACCGATAAATACACTATCTACAATAGCCTTTTTGCAGCCCTACCCTTTTCTGGTATAGCCAATGTAGGGGCTTTACTCCCCATATTATTGCAATCTTGTATAGATGGATATCAGTCCGGCAAAACCCCAATAGAAATTATTCAAGATTTCTTTAATAGGCAAGCCCAAGTAAGCAATGAAACAGAACAGGTAGACCGACTATTCAAATTTGTACAATATATTGAACGGCAGGTAGTGCTTTTTGATGCAATTGAAGACGCAGCTTTTGATTCTGTTCACCATTTAAATGGAACCGGAAGCATAAAAGCATTGTACAATGAAGCCTATTTTAAAGGTAAACTTCCACTTTTAAGAGAAAAACTGCGTCATTTCAAAGTACGGGTTGTGTTAACAGCCCATCCAACCCAATTTTACCCAGGCAGTGTTTTGGGTATTATTCATGATTTAGGTGAAGCTATTGCTAAAAACGATTTTGAAACCATCAACCTCTATATTCAACAATTGGGTATTACCCCATTTTTCAACAAGAAACAACCTACTCCATTGGATGAGGCGGTTAACTTAATGTGGTACCTAGAAAATATTTTGTACCAGTCGATTGGAAATATTTATAATTTTATTAGCAACGAAATATTAGAAGAGGAAAATCATAATCCATTTATTGAACTGGGGTTTTGGCCCGGAGGCGATAGAGATGGGAATCCATTTGTAAATGCATCAACAACCCTAAAAATTGCAGAATCATTAAGAAGTGCCATAGTAGTTTGTTATTACAGGGATATAAGAAAATTAAAAAGAAGACTCACTTTTTCTGGAGTAGATATGCTGGTCACAAAACTGGAAGCACAATTGTATGAAAATGTTTTTAGACCAGAAGAAAGCAGAAGGATTCACGAGAAAGAGCTACTAGGAAAATTACAAGAAATAAAAGATTTGATGGTTGCCAATCATCATTCATTATACATTAATCGAGTAAACAGCTTGATTAATAAGGTAAAAATTTTTGGCACTTGGTTTGCTTCAATTGATATAAGGCAAGACAGTAGAATTCATACAGCTGTTATTAAAAATATTGACGCAACACTCAAAGAAAACAATAAGCCGGGCATCCTACCCAACAACTATGATACATTCAGCCAAGAAGAAAAAATCAATTGTTTATTAAATATTGATCAAGTAATTGGTGTAGATGATACTTCTACTGAAATAGCCAAAGACACGGTTGAAAGTATTTTTGCCATCAATAGCATTCAACAAATCAATGGAGTTCAAGGATGTCATCGCTACATTATCAGTAATTGTCAGTCTGCATTAAATATGATAGAGGTATTTACCCTTTTTAAATTATGCGGATGGAATACCGACCAGCTTTCCGTAGATATTGTTCCATTGTTCGAAACCATTGACGACTTAAAAGAAGCTGAACAAATCATGCAATGGCTTTATCAATTACCAATTTATAAAAAACATTTACAGGCTCGTGCACAATCTCAAACGATTATGTTAGGATTCAGTGATGGCACTAAAGATGGTGGTTATTTACAAGCCAATTGGAGTATTTACACTGCGAAAGAAAAACTAACTACTATTTCCAGAGAAAATGGAATCAAAGTTAAATTTTTTGACGGGCGAGGAGGACCTCCTTCTAGAGGTGGTGGAAAAACCAATAAATTTTATGCTTCTCTGGGCAATAATATTGAAAACGAAGAAATACAATTGACCATTCAAGGTCAAACCATCACTTCTAATTTTGGAACACTTAAGTCTGCTCAATATAATTTAGAACAATTATTAAGTGCTGGAATTAGCAACACCGTTTTTTCAGAAAATAGGATTGAATTAAGCCCTACCCATAGAAACCTATTGGAAGAACTAGGAGGTATCAGCCACCAAGTTTATCAATCGTTCAAAAAACATCCACAGTTTCTACCATACATGCAACAGTTTAGTCCATTGAATTACTATAACAAAAGTAATATTGGAAGTAGGCCGGGTAAAAGAGGTAACTCAGATAAATTGGTATTTGAAGACTTAAGGGCAATACCTTTTGTGGGCAGCTGGAGTCAACTAAAACAAAATGTTCCCGGATACTTTGGGGTTGGCTCTGCATTGCAGCAATTAAAAAATGCAGGTAGGTGGGAAGAAGTAAAATCACTGTTTAATGAAGTAGCATTTTTCAGAACCTTGATTGATAATAGCATGATGAGCATGCTCAAATCATTTTTCCCATTAACGGCATATATTCAAGATGACCCTATATTTGGCCCTGTTTGGAATTTGATTAAAGCAGAATACGATTTAACGCACTCGCTGGTGCTTGAATTATCTGGCAATAAAGTATTAATGGAAGATGATCAACCAGGAAGGGCTTCTATATTATTGAGAGATAAAATTGTTTTACCTCTTTTAACCATCCAGCAATATGCTTTGCATCATTTAAAAAATGAACAAATTACAGAAGACCTCAAGATAAATTATGAGAAATTAGTTACCCGCTCTATGTTTGGAATCATCAATGCTGCCAGAAATTCAGCTTAATCAACTGTCTTTCCAATTCCACAAGTGTAAGCATGCATAGGTTCTATAAGGAGTCCATTTTTGAGCAAGCTTTAGCATCTTTTCTTGCATCGTTTTCTTATGGGTGGTATCAATTTTATACAACTTACACATCGCTTGTTGAATACCCAAATCGTCTACAGCAAAAACATCTTCGCGACCTAAACCAAACATCAGCAACATTTCGACTGTCCATTTACCTACTCCTTTAATTTGAACCAGTAATGCAATGATTGATTCATCGCTCATAGTTGAAATCTTTCGATCTGTAATTCCATTCTCTATACAGAATAATGCTACGTTTTTTACATAACCCACTTTGGCATTACTTAAACCAATAGACCTTAGTACTTCATTGGGTGTTTCTAATACTGCTTCTACTGTAGGTTCTTTTCCATTGTATAAAGCTAGAAATCGTTTATAAATAACTGCTGCTACTTTAGTACTTAATTGCTGGCTCATAATACTGGCCATTAATCGAATAGGTATATTTTTTTTCCGCTTTAATACAAAAGGGTCTTGCGTTAAAATGGAAGCCAATTTTTTATCTTTCTGCAAATGACTCATATAATCCATTCGAGAAAGTTAACTAATTTTAATAAACACTTATTGCCACAATTATGAAAAAGCAACTCTTTTGTATATTATTATTTACTGCATTGGGAATCAGTTATAGCTTTGGACAAACTGGTCCTGAAAAACAAATCAGAAAAATATTACAAGCACAAACAGAAGCCTGGAATAGAGGAGATATTGATGCTTTTATGCAAGGATATTGGAATAACGACAGCCTACTTTTTGTAGGTAAAAATGGACCTACTTATGGCTTTACCAATACCCTCAATAACTATAAAAAGAACTACCCCAACAAAGATTATATGGGTCAGTTAAATTTTACTTTATTAGAAGTAAAGCCCCTATCTAAGCAACTCTGGATGGTATTAGGAAAATGGGAGTTAACAAGAACTGCTGGAAATGTAAGTGGGCACTATACAATTTTGTTCAAAAAAATAAATGGTATTTGGGTAATTATCATGGATCATAGTAGTTAGTGGTGTGTGGTTAAAAGAGCTTACCTTGTATTTATTAAAAAATTTCTTATATGATATTGATTATTCTAGGCATCATCTTAGTTGTAGCCGCTGGCTTTATGAATAAAGAAAGAGAAGAGTTTATTAAGCTGGCTAAGGGAGTAAGAATTGCAGGTGTAGTTATTGCACTTGTAGGGGTATTTAGTTCCTGCATTAAACAAATAGATGCAGGACAAATTGGTGTACAAAGTTTATTTGGTAAAATTTCTAACAATATTTTATACAGCGGCTTAAACATTGTTAACCCCTTGGTTGAAGTAAGAGAAGTGGATATCAAAACACAGAACTATACCATGAGTGGGGTAAATGATGAAGGGGAACAATCAGGGGATGATGCCATTCGTGTATTGACTGCTGATGGCTTAGAAGTAGTAATAGACTTAACTGTATTATATAGAGTTACAGCTAGTGAAGCCCCCAGATTAATTAGAGAAACAGGGCTTGATTTTAGAGACAAAATAGTGCGCCCACTCACTAGAACAAAAATTAGAGACAATGCGGTTTATTATACTGCCATTGACTTGTATTCGTTAAAAAGAGATTTGTTTCAAAATAGAATTTATAAATCTATTGATGACGATTTTAAAAAAAGAGGATTGATATTAGAGCAATTATTGGTTCGAAATATCACTTTGCCAACTAACGTAAAAACATCTATAGAAGAAAAAATTAAAGCGGAGCAAGACGCCCAAAAAATGGAATTTGTTTTGCAAAAGGAAAAACAAGAGGCAGAAAGAAAAAGAGTGGAAGCAAGAGGTATTGCAGATTACCAGCAAATAATCAGCGCTGGTTTAGGAGACAAACAATTGCAATATGAACAGATTCAAGTAATGAAAGCCTTGGTTACTTCTCCCAATTCAAAAGTAATCGTATTAGGTAAAGGGAATACCCCTGTTATACTAGATACAAAAGAAAAGTAACCCTTAGCTAAAAGTAATCCTATTGTTCAAAATCAATCGGTTTACTCCAAAGCTTGATTTGCCAACGCAAGAACAAGATAAAACTGCTGATAAACCAAATATAGAAAATGATATTTCCGATAGTTATGGTATCATAAAAGAAAGCATGGTCATACATGATTCCTGCGGTAGAATTAATAGCTAGCCAAAATAACCCTACAGAAAGGGTATTTACGATTCGTAAAAGGTATTCACGTACACCAGGTTCCACAATACAGTTTTTACTTATTACAAGTAATTCGCTTTTTTGTTGTAAGTCTAATCAAAGCTTTGGTTACTTGCAGCAGCTAATTTCAAAATACGATCAAACTGAGCTGGAGTTAAATCATTATAAAAAAAGTAAATAGGATCTAATTGGGTACCATTTTTATGCACTTCATAATGCAAATGTGGACCAGTGCTTTTTCCTGTACTTCCAACATATCCTATCACTTCTCCTCTTTTAACTTTTGTTCCTACCCTTGCTTTAATTCGAACCATATGCGCATATAAGGTTTCGTACCCAAATCCATGATTAACCACTACTCTATTTCCGTATCCACCCGTATTAAAACCCGCATCTCTAACTACACCATCTGCAGCCGCATAAATAGGTGTTCCAACTGGAGCGGTAAAATCTAAACCAGGATGCAATCTTCTATCTTTATAAACAGGGTCAATTCTATATCCAAAACCTGAAGACACCCTATTTAAATTCCGATTACTGATGGGTTGTATAGAAGGGATTGCAGCTAACAATTTTTCTTTATTCTTCACCATATTTTCAATGGCTCCAAATGATTTTACTTGATATGCCATTCTTAAACTCAGGTTATTTAACTGAGCTACCATACTATTTACCAGTTCTGTTTCGCCCATACTTTGCACTAATTGCACTTCTTTTTTCTTCTCCATTTCCTTTACCCTAGCACTATCTGGTATTGGGTTAGATTCAAAAATGGATCGATAAACATAATTGTCTCTATTGGCTATTTCGTCCATTTGAAGTTGCAATTGTTTAATACGCTCATCCATCACTTTGTAATTTTGCTTCAAATCGTCATTTTGTTGACGAAGCAATTTTTCTTTGGGAGAATCTATATAACGGAAAGTAATAGCAAAAATGAGGATTCCGGTAACAATGGATGCTGCTATATACCCTAATACCTGAAGCAACCTTACCCTAAGAGGGGTAGTCAGCTTCTCAAAGCGCATATTATGTGTATTATAGTAGTATTTTACCTTTTTCATGATCGGTTTTCAGCCCCTTAAATCCGTACCTTTGCCCCTTTAAATAAGAACAAATATAGTTTCTACAGCCTTAATGGCATATAAAAAGTAATTCATCATGACGAGTGCCGAAATTCGCCAACAATTCTTAGATTTTTTTGCTTCAAAAAAGCACCAAATCGTTCCTTCTGCTCCAATTGTGGTAAAAAACGACCCAACCCTACTATTCACGAATGCAGGAATGAATCAATTCAAGGATTATTTTTTGGGAAATAGTAATCCTACAAGCCCAAGAATTGCAGATACACAAAAATGTTTGCGCGTAAGTGGCAAGCACAATGACTTAGAAGAAGTTGGTGTAGACACTTACCACCATACTATGTTTGAAATGTTGGGTAACTGGAGTTTCGGGGATTATTTTAAAGCAGAAGCAATTGCTTGGAGCTGGGAATTACTAACGGAAATATATAAGCTTCCAAAAGATAGACTCTATGTTTCGGTATTTGAAGGGGATCCTTCTGAAGGCATACCACCTTCAACAATAGCGTTACAAGAATGGAAAAAACTGGTAGCAGAAGACCATATCATATATGGTAATAAAAAAGACAATTTCTGGGAGATGGGAGACACCGGACCATGTGGCCCCTGCTCTGAAATACATGTAGATTGCCGATCTGATGAAGAAAGAGCTAAAATTCCAGGAAGCCAACTAGTCAACAAAGACCACCCACAAGTCATTGAAATTTGGAACAATGTATTTATACAATATAATCGCTTAAAAGATGGCTCATTGGTAGAATTGCCTTCCAAACATGTGGATACTGGAATGGGATTTGAAAGTTTGGTAAGGGTTATCCAGGGTAAACAAAGCAACTACGATACCGACGTATTTACTGGAACATTTGAAGCAATAGAAAAATTGACGGGCAAAAAATACGACCGCTCCGATTCAAAAGAAGCCATTGCATTCAGGGTTATTGCTGATCATATTAGAGCTATTGGTTTTACGATTGCTGATGGCCAATTACCATCAAATACCGGTGCGGGTTATGTAATTAGAAGAATTTTAAGAAGAGCCGTTAGATACTATTATTCTTACTTGAATTATAAACAACCTTTATTGTTTCAATTAATGCCTGTGTTGGCGAAACAGTTTGAACATGTTTTCCCGGAATTACAACAACAATTAGATTTCGTAAATAAAGTAGTGAAAGAAGAAGAGGATGCATTCTTAAAAACCCTAGACAAGGGATTAAAAAGAATGGATGATATGATTAAAAATAGCACCGATATCATTGATGGTAAAGCTGCATTTGAACTCTTCGACACATTTGGTTTTCCTATAGATCTTACTCGCTTAATTGCATTAGAAAATAATAGAACCATTGATGAAGCTGGCTTTGAAAATGAAATGCAGCAACAAAAAAGCAGAAGTAGGGCTGCTGCAACACTAGACACGGAAGATTGGGTAATTGTTTCAGAAGACAAAGGAGAAGGATTTATTGGCTACCATCAATTAACTTCTACTAGCCAAATTACTAAATACAGAAAAATTAGTGCAAAAGGGAAAACGCAGTATCAATTGGTATTTAATACCACTCCATTTTATGCAGAAAGTGGTGGACAGGTAGGCGATTCAGGTTGGTTAGATTTTGGTAATGAAAAAATTGCGGTAACAGATACCAAAAAAGAAAATGACCTGATAGTTCATTTTGTAAATCAATTACCGAATGAAACAACAAAAATATTTACTGCAATAGTAGATGCAGAAAGAAGACTTTTTACTTGTTATAACCATACAGCCACCCATTTACTTCATGCTGCATTACGCAAAGTATTGGGAACACATGTTGCTCAAAAAGGATCTTTAGTTAATGAAGAAAGTCTTCGATTCGACTTCTCGCATTTTGCTCGTTTAACCGAGGAAGAAATCACAGAAGTAGAGAACATCGTAAATGAAAAAATAAGACAAAATATACCAGTAGTTATTACTGAAATGCCCAAAGAAGAAGCACTTAAACTAGGTGCGATGGCATTGTTTGGAGAAAAATACGGGAATACTGTTAGAGTAGTTGTTGCAGATCCTAACTATTCGGTTGAATTATGTGGTGGTACACATGTTATGCATACCGGGATGATTGGCTTACTTAAGATTACTGCAGAATCTGCTGTTGCAGCGGGCGTAAGAAGAATTGAAGCATTAACAGGAAGCAATGCCTATAAATTCTTAAACAAGCAATTCAATGAATTAAGAACAGTTGCAGGTTTATTAAAAACCCAAGATCCTATTAAAGCAGTTGAAAAATTACTTCAGGAAAAACAAGAAATAGAAAAAAGATTAGAGAGCCTTGAAACCAAACAGCTTCAACAGCTTAGCAATATATTATTGCAAAAAACAAGCACCTTTTTAGTTGGTAATGAAGAAGGAAAATTAATTGGCCAAGTAGTAGAAGTAAATAGTGCAGATCAATTAAAGAAACTATGCTTTGATTTGAAAATTGGATTAGGAAGCCATTACTTAGTTATTCTTTGTGCAAATATTAGTGGTAAAGCTGCAGTTTGCATAATGCTTAGTGATAGTATGGTTAATGAAAAAGGACTAGAAGCACCTAAGTTGATTAAAGAATATGCAACACCATTAATAAAAGGTGGTGGTGGTGGGCAAAAAACATTGGCTACTGCAGGTGGGCAAGATGCATCTAATTTACATGAACTCATTCAACAAATAAGTAGGCTTGTATAATGGACTTATCCCAAAAATACCAGGCCGTTATTGGTCTTGAAGTACATGCTCAACTTTCAACAAATAGTAAACTATTTAGTGGTGATAGTATTGCATTTGGCAATGCTCCTAACACACAGGTTAGTCCAATTGCGTTAGCTCATCCAGGTAGTTTACCCAAGCTAAATCAATGCGCTATTGAATATGCGGTAAAAATGGGATTGGCTTGTAATTGTACCATTGCTAAACAATCTTTTTTTGCAAGAAAAAACTATTTTTATCCTGATCTTCCCAAAGGATACCAAATATCACAACATACGCATCCAATTTGTATTGGAGGCTTTGTAACGATTAAAACGAATGAAGGCGAAAGGGCAGTTCAACTAAATCGAATTCATTTGGAAGAGGATGCAGGAAAAAGCATTCACGATCAAGACCCTGACAATACTTGCATAGATTTAAATAGAGCGGGTACTCCTCTAATTGAAATTGTTACTGAGCCTGATTTGTTTTCTGCAGAGGAAGCTTGGCAATATGTTACAGAAATAAGAAAACTAGTTCGTTGGATTAATATCTGTGATGGTAATATGGAGGAAGGAAGCTTAAGATGTGATGCAAATATTTCTGTAAGACTTAAAGGAGATGTACAATTAGGAACCAAGGTAGAAGTTAAAAACTTGAACTCCATTCGAAATGTTAAAAAAGCAATTGAGTTTGAAATAAACAGAATCATCAATGAATTAGAAAAAGGGAACCGTATTCTACAACAAACCCGAAGCTTTAATGCAGACAACGATACTACATTTGCTATAAGAGACAAAGAGGAAGCGAATGACTATCGTTATTTCCCTGATCCAGATCTGCCTGCTATACACTTAACAGAAACTTATATTGAATCAGTAAAAACACAGTTGCCTGCCCTACCCAATCAATTAATTCAATACTATCAAGCCAATTATCAATTAAGTGAATACGACGCTAGCCAACTTTGTGAAGAAAAATGGCTAGCTGATTTTTTTGAGCAGACCATATTATTTACTACTCAATATAAAATGGTTGCCAATTGGATATTAGGCCCTATCAAACAATTAATTAAAGATTCTCAAAAAAATATTCAGTCGCTATGATTAACCGCACAACAATTAGCCCAGCTTATTGAATTAATTGAGAACGGGAAGATTAATTTTTCTACTGCTGCTTCCAAATTATTGCCTGCCATGTTGTATAATTCAACTTCTCCAATAGAATTGGCTGAGTCTTTAAACCTATTACAAGTAAGCGATAGCAACGAATTGGAACAATGGGTTAATGCGGTTATTGAAGCTATGCCTGATAAAATAAAAGAATATCAAAAAGGTAAGAAAGGATTAATCGGATTATTCGTAGGAGAAGTAAAAAAGAAGAGCAAGGGCAAAGCAGATCCAAAAGTGGTTACTGAATTATTAGAACAAAAATTAAACGCTTAAAAGATACCTATGAAAAAAATTAGTTTTTTGCTACTAGGCACAACACTTTTCTTTAGTGCTTGTGACCAGAAAAAAAAATACGGAGCCTTTACCGTTAAAGGAACAATTAAAAATGCTATCGCCCCTAAAGTGTACTTACAAGAATTACCTTATGGAGGTGAGCAACCCATTATTTTAGATTCAATAAGTTTAAAAGCTGATGGAAAATTTAGTTTAAAGGGTATTGCAAAAGAAGAAGGTTTGTATAGATTGGTTTTAGAAAATGGGCCAGATGTACTAATTGTAAATGATAACGATGAAATTGAAGTTGATTTAGACGTTACTAGAAATAGAGTTTATGAAGTTAAAAACTCACTTGCTTCAATGGCTATGCATACATTGTTTGAAGACTATAGAAAAAAGGATTCTGCATTGTACGCAGTATTCATGGAAATTGATTCTTTACAAGCACAGCCAAAATCGGATAGCTTGTTAAAAGTGATTCAGGCTAGCAGAGATGCAAAAGTAAAAGAAATGAATACCATGGTTCGCAACTTTATTAAAGAAAGTGAAAGCCCAGCAGCAAGGTATTATGCATTAGGTATGGCTTCAAGAACTATGACACCCGACGAACTAAAAGCCTTGGTGAATGAATCAGCTGAAAAGTACAAAGAACATACTGGCCTAAATAAAATAAAGGAGTTAATTAATGCTTCTGCTAAACAACAACCTGCGGCACCGCCTGCGTATGCATTATTAGGTAAAGATGCTCCTGAAATTAGCTTGCCCGATTTAGATGGAAAACCATTTACATTAAGCAGCTTAAAAGGAAAATATGTATTGGTAGATTTTTGGGCCAGCTGGTGTGGCCCTTGTAGAAAAGAAAATCCCAATGTTGTTGCAGCCTACAATCAATTTAAAAACAAAAACTTTACTATTCTTGGTGTTTCATTAGACAACGATCAACAAGCTTGGTTAGATGCCATTAAAATGGATAAATTAAATTGGAAGCACGTAAGTGATCTAAAGCAATGGGAAAGCGAAATGCCGAATATTTATCAATTCAATGCCATTCCATTTAATGTTTTAATAAGCCCAGAAGGAAAAATAATCGCTTCTGATTTGAGAGGTAACCAACTATTTAAAACGCTGGAGGAACTATTAAAATAAGATTTTATAATCAAACGGCTAAAAAAGATTAAAATCAATTAGCCCTGTCATTTCTAAAGTTCAAAATGCCACACGATTTGCACTTATTGGCTAGCACTCATAAACAAATAGGCCCCGATAAATATCGGGGCCTATTTTATTTACAATCTTAATAGATTAGTTGGTATAACCTGGATTCTGTTGAATCAAAGGGTTAGCATTAATCTCAGGATTTGGAATTGGTAATAAGAAGCGGAAGCTTCCTGCTGGTAATGTTTGTGCATTTGCATTTGGTGCATCAGCTAACAAACGAGAAACAGGTAAATTTCTTCTTTTTAAATCCCAAAAACGATGACCTTCATAAGGCAACTCTTTAAAGCGCTCTTCTAAGATAGCAGTGATTGCTGCATCTTTGGTTGCCAATGTTTCATTGGTGTAACCAGTGATTCTAGCAGCACGTAAAGTATTCAAATCAGCAGCGGCACCTACTAAGTTTCCTCCTTCAGCATAAGCTTCAGCACGAATTAAGTACATTTCACCAGTTCTGAAAACCTTCGCATCAGCAACGTGCTCACCCGGAGTACCATAAGTGGTTCCACGGTATTTAGCCACTAATTGAGAAGGGCGTCCAGCTGCAGCCAATAAAGGCTCAGTTCTGAAGTATACGCCAAAACGAACGTCGTTCGCTTGATCATATGCACTCATTAATTTAGTAGAAGGCACCCAAGCAGTTTGAGAGATTGCACCAGAATTAGCTGAAGTACCTTGGAACAATGATCCAATTCTACCACCTAATGATGGAGTACGGCTTAATTTGAAAGCAATTTCACTGTTGTTTGCATCAGTCCAAATTGAAGGGAAATTAGCTCTTGTAGCTAAAGGAAGAGCAGTAATATACTCTGAGCTGAAAGTAATTGCATCAGGATACTCTTTCAAGTACAATGCTACTCTTGCTTGTAAAGCAGAAACTGCTGGTCTTGTTGCACGATAGATATCGGTTAAAGCAGTGGGCAATAAAGGCTTAGCCGCAGCTAAATCTGCTTTTAATTTTGCAACGAAAGGAGTAAGCGTGATTCTTGCTGTTGATGCAAGAGACGGTGTTTCCATATAAGCCACAGCTAACTCAGAACCAACTGAAGTATTGCTGTAGTATCTGTACAATTCAAAATGGCAGAAAGCACGTAAGAACAAAGCCTCACCTCTTAAACGCTCTTTTAATGCAGCTTCAGTAGCATTTGCAGCTACTGCGTTTGGCAAAGCAGCCAATACACGATTAACTCTGTCAATAATTCTGTAGTAAAGGTTAAATGCGGTATAGTTATCGCGTAAACCTACATCCTGTGAGCTATACTGCCACTCGTGAGTTGTAGCCGCATTATAAAATTCACCAGGTTTTACTTCGTCTGCAAAAGT
>JBKBWE010000031.1:0-16356 GCA_046289145.1 Sediminibacterium sp. | reverse complement strand
TACAGGGGTTAATAAAATAAATGATAGTACTTATTTACTTAAACCTGATTCAACAACCTTTTATGGAATTAATTCTTTAACTGATAGTGGTTGTGTTTCATTTAGGGCATTAACCATTAACGTAGGATTAAGGTCAATTCCAGTGGTAACCCCTACCATTTGTTTATCTCCAGATGCCACTAAAATTACCACCACCATATTGGGTGAACGTCCTGCCAGTTTAAATTATTTCAGAAACAATGGAATTAAAGCAGGTAGTTTTTTCCCAGAATGGAGTAAAATAGGAACGGCCTTTGCAGGGGGTAATGGTATTGGGAATGGAGCGAGTCAATTTGGCTTACCCATGGGAGCATTTGTAGATCCTAAGGGCAATGTATACGTTGCAGATGCAGTAAATCATCGTATACAGCTTTGGAAGCCAGGAGACTTGGTTGGAACTACCATTGTTGGAGGAAAAGGCGAGGGTAGTGCAAATGATCAACTCAATTATCCAACAGGCGTATTTGTGGATGTTGCTGGTAATATATATGTAGCAGATCAAAATAATCATAGGATACAATATTTTGCAAAAGGAACTACTATAGGAACTACTGTTGCGGGTGGATTAGGAGCTGGAAGTAGTACTTATCAATTAAATTTTCCAGCTAGTGTTTTTGTAGATAGTTATGGAAATATTTACATAGCTGATGCAGGAAATCATCGAGTACAAAAGTGGAGCAATTCTGGTTCGCAGGTTAAAACGGTTGCAGGAAATGGCTTGCCTGGAAATGATGGTGTGAGACTTAATAATCCTCAAGCTGTTTACGTAGACCAGCGAAACAATTTATTTGTTGCCGATGCAGAAAACCATCGCATCATGTTTTACGATCAAACAAGTATTGTTGGTTTTGTTGCAGCAGGTAATCGTGGGCCTGGCACATTGCCCAATCAATTAAATTTTCCTGCGGGTATTTTTGTAGATGGGAATAGCAATATGTTTATTGCAGATAGAGGCAATAATAGAATTCATCGTTGGGCTTTATATGATACAGTAGGTGTTACAGTTGCTGGATTAGCCAATGGAAGCTCAGGTTCCGCTTTAGATCAATTACAATTACCCAATGCTGTGGGAATTGATTTAGCTGGAAATATGTATGTAGCAGATAGTCGAAATTATCGTATTCAAAAGTATACTATCACAGCTGGAGCAGATACAGTTTTACAAACCAAAATTTCAGGAACTTATACTGCTTTATCTGCATCATTCTCTGGTTGTGTTACAGGATCAGGCAATGCATTTGTAGTAGTAGCTCCAGATTTAAAAATTAAAAACGATACGACGGCAATTTGTGAAGGGGGGCAAGCAAGATTGATTGTGTCTGGATCAAATAATTACAGATGGTCTCCTGCAGCTGGCTTGAGTGCTACCAATAGAGATACCATTATTGCAAGACCTTCTGTAACTACTAAGTATACAGTTGTTTCATCTATAGGAAATGGGTGTAATTCTACAGCCGATGTAATTATTACGGTGTATAAAAAACCTGTTTTAAATATTATTAGTCCTACTTGTGTATCAAATGAACCAATGAAATTGTCTGCAAGTCCTAGAGTGAGAAATGTTCTTTGGACGATTAATAGCGACACTTTAGTTAATATGACTACTAGCTTTAGTAAAACTGCTGAAACTGTTGCTGGTAAATTAGTTGGAGGAACAGACTCAACTCAATTTGGTAGACCAAGTTTTGTATTTGTAGATGAGAAGAAAAATATTTATGTATGTGATCAATGGAATCATCGTATACAGAAATGGATGCCGGGAGCAAATGCTGGAATAACTGTTGCTGGTGGTAGGGGTGCAGGCAATCGATTGAGTCAATTGAATAATCCAACGGGTATTTTTGTAACTGCTGATGGGCTTATATACATAGCTGATACCGATAATGATCGAATTTTGGTTTGGAAAGAAGGTGATACAACTGGTACGGTAGTGGCTGGTGGCAATGGGAGAGGAATTAAGCCCAATCAATTGTCTTATCCAACAAGTGTTTTTGTAGACGCTTACGGTTCAGTTTATATTGCTGATGCACTTAATGCAAGGATTCAACTTTGGATTAAAGGGAGCATTGCTGGAAGAACTGTTGCTGGAGGAAATTTTGCGGGTGCAGGGGCCAATCAATTAAGCAACCCATTGGGTGTTTTTGTAGATCAAAGAGAAAATATTTATATAGCCGATTCTCAAAATGATCGGATTCAGCGTTGGAAATTGGGAGATATAAGAGGTACTACAATTGCTGGAGGAAAAGGAAAAGGAAATAATGCGAATCAAGTTGTTTCTCCATTAAATGTTTTTTTAGATGCGAATAATCAATTAATTATAACAGAGGGTGGTACCGCCAATCGGGTGAAAAGTTGGACCATTGGTGCAGACTCTGGAAAAGTTATTGCAGGTGGAATTGAAAAGGGGACTGGTTCAAATCAATTGGATTTACCTGGAAGTAGTTTTATAGATTTAGATGGGAATTTATTTGTATCGGATATGAATAATTTTCGAATTCAACGATATGCTACAACAGATACGATTTTCTCCATTCAACCAAAATCCAAAGGTATTTATAATGCTTTGGCTACTAGTTTTAGTGGATGTTTTGCTAAATCAGATGATTTTAAGTTAGATAGCGGCTATACTCCCACTAAGCCTGTGGTATTTGATATACAATATTGTCTAAATGAAACAGCAAGACCCTTGGGTGCTTTGGGTGATAGTTTGCTTTGGTATACAAGGGCAAATGGGGGAATTGGTGTAACAACTGCACCTACTCCCATAACAAGTACTGTGGGTACCGCAACTTATTGGGTTTCTCGTTCTAACACTTTAGCTGGTTGTGAAAGTGTTAGACAGAAAATAACTGTAAATACCAAGCCTTTGCCTGGGGCTTTACTTGCTATTGTCGGTAAACAAAATATTTTGCCAGGTGATACAACTAGATTAGTTGCTTCTGCAGATTCAGGAAAAGTAATTAGTAAAATTTTATGGTACAGAAATGGAGCGCAATTGAATGCTATTCCAGATACCACCGATAAATTATTTGTTTTTTATTCTACTATTGGCAGGTATAATATTGCGGTTACAGACACTAATCTTTGTACTTCCATTTCCGATACTATTGATATTAGGGCTGATTTAACCACTGAACAGCAAATCTATTTTTTCCCAAATCCTGTAATCAATTCAGCAAAAATTATTTTTACGCCTTTAACTAATAGTAGCACTTACCTCAAAGTAATATCCAACAATGGAGTGATAATGATTAATAAAAGAATTATCACAGGAACAACTACTGGTAATTTTGTATATGATTTAGAATTAGCTCAATTACCCAAAGGGATTTACAATCTTGAATTAGTAACTGGAGCGGGAAGAATAATTGCTCGAAATAGGTTTGTGAAACTCTAACGCAAATCCTGCAACATCTTTTGTACTTTTGGCTTATGACAATAGAGCAAGTTAAATATATGAGGGACCGCGTAATGGTCCTGAGGAGGTTTCTTTGACGTTGATAATAGATTATACAAAGTAGAAACCGATAGACAGCTTTCCCTTTCGCCAGGTTTTTGGGACGATAATGCCCGAGCAACTTCGGTAATGAAAGAAATTAAAGTAAATGAGTATTGGCTAAAGCTGTACAAGCAATTAGAAAATGCTGTGGAAGACTTTGTTCTTTTATTTGACTATTGGAAAGCGGGTGATGCTTCAGAAGAAGAAACCAAAGAAGCATTTCAATCTGCACTTTCTCAAATTGAGGAAGCTGAATTTAAAAGCACACTCAATAAACCGGAAGACGAATTGCCTGCAGTACTCCAAATAAATCCTGGAGCAGGAGGTACAGAAAGCCAAGACTGGGCAGAAATGTTGCTCAGAATGTATCGAATGTATGGAGAGAAGCAAGGATGGAAAGTTACTGAACTTGATTTTCAAGAAGGAGATGGAGCTGGAATCAAAAGCGCCACATTACAATTTGATGGAGACTTTGCTTATGGATTTTTAAAAGCAGAAAGTGGAGTTCATCGATTGGTTCGTATATCTCCATTTGATAGTAATGCTAGAAGGCATACTTCTTTTGCATCAGTATTTGTATACCCACTAATTGATGAGAGTATTGAAATAAATGTAAACCCAGGTGATTTAGAATGGGCTTTTTATAGAAGTGGAGGAAGTGGTGGCCAGAATGTAAACAAAGTAGAAACAGCAGTTAGATTGAAGCACTTACCAAGTGGTATAATTGTTGAATGTCAGCAGGCAAGAACACAAGGGGAAAATAGAGAGTTGGCAATGAAAATGTTAAAGAGTCGATTGTATGAAGAAGAATTAAGAAAAAGACAAGAAGCCATTGATGCCACCAATGCTGGGAAGAAAAAAATTGAATGGGGAAGCCAAATTAGGTCTTATGTTTTTCATCCATACAAAATGATTAAAGACCATCGAACAGATTATGAAGTAGGTAATATTGCACCTGTGATGGATGGAGAAATAGATGGGTTTATTAAATCTTATCTAATGATGCAACAAGAAAATAATTAAATTGTAATTATGTCTTTGGAACTGGAACAACCTAATTTATTTGAACAATTTGAATTATTAATTCAAAACGAAGATACTTTAGAAATAAGGGAATTTTTGAATGATCAAAATATTAGTGATGTTGCAGACCTCATCAATGAGTATCCTGAATACGAAGCAAGAATTGTGGCGAATATGGCTATACACAGGGCCGCTAGCGTATTTAAAATTTTGGATATTGCACAACAAAAAGATATTGTAAAAGAATTGCCCTCTGCAAAAACGGCAGAATTATTAAATGAGTTGCCGGCAGATGATCGAACAGATTTCTTAGAAGAATTACCAAAAGCAGCCATTAGAGATTTAATCAAGTTATTAGATCCAGAAGAAAGGAAAATCACTCTTTCTTTATTGGGTTATCCCGAAGATAGTGTTGGGCGATTAATGACACCAGATTATGTGTATGTGTATTTGCACAATACAATGTCTGAAGTGTTCGAAACCATTCGTAAGTATGCCAGAAACAGTGAAACCATTGATGTCATTTATGTAATTGATGAAAATGGGTTATTGATTGATGATGTTAGAATTAGAGATATCATTTTAGCGTCTCCTGAAAAAAGGATTGATGAAATAATTGATGGTAGAGTAGTGTCTTTGCAAGTAAATGATGACCAAGAAAATGCGAGCCAAGTCTTTAAAATGAATAACCGGGTGGCTTTGCCTGTGGTAGATGAAAATAATATCTTATTGGGAATTGTAACCATTGATGATATGTTATGGGTAGCCAATGAAGAGTTTAGTGAAGACATGCAGAAAATGGGAGGTACAGAAGCGTTGAATGAACCTTACTTAGATATACCATTATTAAAATTGTTCAGAAAACGTGTTGGCTGGTTAATCATCTTATTTATAGGAGAATTACTCACTGCAACAGCCATGGGACATTTTGAGGATGAAATTGCCAAAGCCTTAATATTGGCATTGTTTGTTCCGCTGATTATATCAAGTGGTGGAAATAGTGGATCTCAAGCATCAACCTTGATAATTCAAGCCATGGCAGTAGGTGAAATTTATATTTCCGATTGGTGGAGGGTTTTAAAAAGAGAAATCATTAGTGGAATTTTATTGGGAACGGTACTAGGTTTGTTGGGATTCTTTAGAGTGGCTATTTGGCACTCAATTATTCCCAATGTTTATGGACCTCATTGGGCAATGATTGGAGCAACGGTAGGATTTTCACTAATTGGAGTTGTTTTATGGGGTACTTTAACGGGTTCTATGTTGCCCATCTTGTTAAAAAAATTAGGAGCAGATCCGGCGGTATCTTCAGCGCCTTTTGTAGCAACACTTGTGGATGTTACAGGACTAATTATCTATTTTAGCTTTGCTTATCTTTTTTTAGAAGGATTGCTTTTATAAAAGTCTGCATTGATTTTCCTAAGTTTAAGGATAATTCATGCATTATGACTCGTTTACTCTTATTGATTTGTTGCTGTGTTTTGGTATTTAATCTTCCTGCTCAAACAGTGTTAATTCCAGCTTATACTGGTTATGCCGTGCCCGCAGAAAAAGAAGAAATTCAACTTTTTTCTACAAAAAATGGATTGCAAAATTGGGTGAATCCACATCAGAAAATAAGCTGGTTTTTCTATATAAAAAATCCTGGAGAATTACAGTTGAGTTTATTGTCTACTAAAATTAATACGGGTTCCACCATTGAAATTGCAGTAGCAGGAAAAACCTTTAGAACTAAAATGGTTTCAGGGGCAGCATTAAAGAAAACGGCAGTGGGTAAGGTAATCATTACTGATACTGGCTTTTATTCAATTACTATTTCGAGTATTAATAAAGTGGGAAAATCTATTGCAAATATTCAATCGCTTGAATTAAAAGGACCAGCAACAGAAGGCATGCATTTTAATCCTGTTGAAAGAAGAAATGCTGCATCAGTACATTTAAAATACCCCATTTCAGATTCAACAAAAGCAATGGCTTTTTATAATGAAATAATAGTGCCCGAAGGCGCAGATCATTTGTATAGCTATTATATGGCCTGTGGATTTAAACGAGGGTATTTTGGCATACAAGTAAATAGTCCAACTGAAAGAAGGGTGATTTTTTCTGTTTGGGATGCCGGAAATGAAGCCATAGATCGAAATAAAGTGCCAGATTCCAATAAAGTTAAATTATTAGCTAAGGGATACAATGTGGTAGCGAATGATTTTGGAAATGAAGGAACAGGTGGGCATAGTCATTTTGTGTACCCTTGGAAATCAGGCGAAAAATACCAGTTCATGGTTTTCGCATTAACTGATAGTGCAAAAGCAAGTACCATTTACTCTGGGTATTTTTTTATACCTGAAACAGGAAAATGGAAACTGATTGCTAGTTTTCGTGCTCCCAAGGATGGCAACTATTTACAAAACTTATATTCCTTTAGTGAGAATTTCTGGGGCATTAATGGTCAGTTAGAACGTAAAGCTTATTTTGGTAACCAGTGGATTCAAAAATCAAACGGGCGTTGGGAAGAATTGTTAACCAGCTCTTTTTCTTTTGATGCAACTGGTAAAGCTAGACATAGAATTGATTATAGTGCTGGGGTAGAAGGAAAGCAATTTTATTTAAGCCATGGCGGATTTAAGCCAGCTAATATACAATTTGGTCAAAGTTTATTTAGACAACCTACTGGTCAAAGACCCAATGTAGATTTGAATAGAAATACTGATTCATTAGCTCAAGCATTAGTGGATGTGGAAACAATTAAAGTTGCTGTAGGTAAAGGGATGATTGATACAACAGGAAATGAGTCTTCGGTTTATTATCATATTGTTAAACAAGGGGCAGGAAAACCAGTTAAGGTAACAGATACAGTTACTGTTTTTTACAAAGGCTCCTTACTTTCTGACGGAAGTATATTTGATCAAACTAAAGAGAAGCCTGCTACTTTTCCTTTGAACAGATTAATCAAAGGCTGGCAATTGGCGGTTCCTAAAATTAATGTAGGTGGAACCATCAAAGTTATCATTCCATCTGGTCTGGCGTATGGCATTAGAAGCAGAAGCAAAGACATTCCAGCAAATAGTGTGTTGGTATTTGATATTGAGGTATTGGATGCTCGTCAATAAATAATTTAACTTAACTTGAAATCCAATCCAATAATGTTAGTTATATGAAAAAGTATATTTTCATTTCCATTTTATTTGCACCCTTTACGTTCTTATTTGCTCAAAAGACAGTTCCTACTGTTGAACCAACTCCAGCAGGCATTTCTGTTGTAACCACCAAGAATAGTGTAACAATTGCTGGAAAAAAAGTAGATTATACTGCTTTCACGGGATATCTGCATCTTAAAAATGATACAGGCAAGTTGATAGCAAAAATGTTTTTTACTTATTATAAAAAAGATGGGGATGATGCTGCAAAGCGTCCTGTTACATTCACTTTTAATGGAGGTCCTGGGTCTTCATCTGTTTGGTTACATATGGGTGGATTAGGCCCTAAAAGAGTACAGTTTAACGATGAAGGATTTTCTGAAGGCCCTCCATACAGTTTCATTAGTAATGAATATAGTTGGTTAGATAAAACGGACTTAGTTTTTATTGATCCAGTTTCTACTGGATTTAGTCGACCTGCTCCTGGAGAGAACCCCAAACAGTTTCATGGTTTTAATGAAGATGTTGCATCAATGGCCTCATTCATTAGACATTTCTTATCGAGGTATGAAAGATGGGGGTCTCCCAAATATTTAGCTGGTGAAAGTTATGGTACTACTAGAGCAGCGGGATTATCTAAATATTTACAAGATAGACATCGCATTTACTTAAATGGCATCTTCATGATATCGGCGGTTTTAAATTTTGGCACCAATGACTATTATGTAGGAAATGATTTACCAAGGGCTTTGTATATCCCTTCTTACACAGCTGCAGCATGGTATCATAAAAAATTGGCACCGGCTTTACAAGCCAATTTGCAAAACGCTTTGAAAGAAGCAGAAGCTTTTGCCATTGGGCCATATGCATCTGCCTTAATTAAAGGCGGTTGGTTATCAGAATCAGAAAAGAATGCCATTGCCGAAAAAATGAGTTACTATACAGGTTTGTCTAAAGAGTATTGCTTGCAAGCCAATTTACGTGTAGAGGAAAATAGATTTTATAAAGAATTGAGAAGAAAAGATGGATTAAGCATTGGCCGTTTAGATGCTAGATTTACCGGTAGAGATTTAGATGATGCTGGTGAAGTGAACAGCTTTGATCCATCCTTTGCCAATATTGATGGTCCTTTTACTGCTACGATTAATGATTATTTTCAAAGAGAACTAAACTTTAAAGAAGAAAATGGATACAATATTTTTGGTGACGTGAATCCATGGAATTACAGCAATGTTCAAAACCAGTTTTTAAATGTTGCCGAAAGTTTAAGAGATGCCATGAGTAAGAATCCGGATTTGAAAGTCTATATGGGTGCAGGATATTATGATTTTGCAACTCCTTATTTTACAGCGAAATACGATATTGAACATATGTTCTTGCGACCAGAACAAAGAAAAAATGTGCAATTCTATTTCTATGAATCAGGTCATATGTACTATATTCACAAACCATCACTAGTGCAATTTAAAAAAGACGTAGATGCATTCTTCGAATTCAGTAGGGGGAAATGAGGAAATTAAAGATTTGCTGGTTGCCATTGCTTATAACAATGATCAATCGGCGTATCGCTCCCTATTTATTCAGTTGCATGGGAAATTAAAACAATTTTCCTTTTCTATTGTGAGGTCAGAAGAAGAAGCAGAAGACATTGTTTCAGAATTGTTTGTTTTGATAATACAGCGGAAAGAACAACTTTGTCAGTTGGAATCTCCGCTGTATTATTTTTATACTACTGTACGAAACATGTCTTTGAATTTACTGAAAAAGCAAAAGCGAAGAGCTGGCCTTTCTATGGATGAATGGCAGGTTCAACTAAATAGTATTTACTTTAGGCCAGATTTATTGATGATTACAGAAGAGATGGTATTGAAGATAAAAATGGCCGTTAATAGCCTTCCTAACCGCTGTAGGCTAATTTTTAAGCTGATTAAAGAGGATGGTTTAAAGTATAAAGAAGTAGCAGAATTATTGGATATTTCCATCAAAACGGTAGAGGCCCAAATGGCCATAGCAATGCGGAGAATGGCCCAAAGCATGCAGGTTGACCTTCAAACAAAACCTATATTCGAAAAAAGAATCAAAAAATAATTTAATTCACTTAGGGGTAAAAGTATAACTCAGTTGTTATAGTAATGGAATTAACTATAACTATGAGTCAGGAAAGATTTTGGTTATTAATTGCTAAAAAGATTGCGAAGGAAGCCAATGAGCAAGAACTTATTGAGCTGAATCAATATATGCAAGACCATCCTGAATGGCAATTTGCCGTTCAAAACCTTGAAAACATCTGGCAAATTCCTCTCCCTAACAATAATGCAGAAGCAGAAGATGCTTTTATGCTTCACCTCAATAAAATTGCGGGGAGCGGTCCAAATGATTTTTTAGAAGAACAACACCCTACTATAAATTCAATCAGGTACATCCCTAAATGGATTTATTATGCTGCTGCTTCTCTTGTAATTGTTATAGGATTCACGTATTTCCTATTTAAACCATCATTTTCCCCTACATTGGCAAAGGTTCAACCAGAGTCTAATGAAATTTCAACTCGGTTGGGTTCAAAAACGCAAGTAAAGTTACCAGATGGGTCTATTGTTTGGTTAAATGGAGGAAGTAAACTTGTTTATCAAAAAGAATACGGCAAAATTTTACGTGAAGTAATGTTAATAGGGGAAGGATATTTTGACGTAGTAAAAAATAAAGAAGTGCCTTTTGTTATTAATACTAAAAGTATAAAAATAAAGGTTTTAGGTACCGTATTTAATGTAAAAGCCTACCCCGACGACAAACAAACAGAAACCAGTCTTATTAAGGGTAAGATTGAAGTGACCATCAAAAATAGGCCAGATAATAAAATTATTTTATCTCCTAATGAAAAACTGATTGTGGAAAATGAAATGATTGAAGCGCAAAACAAGCGTAAATCAATAGACCTGATTCCTGCAGTTTCCATCAACAAGCTAAAATTCATTTCAGCTGACAGTTCTGTTGCAGAAAATCAATGGGTAGAAAATAAGTTAGTTTTTAGAGATCAAACTTTTGAAGAGTTGGCATTGATGATGGAGCGATGGTATAATATCAAAATAGAAATTCAATCGGCTTCATTAAAGTCTACTAGAATGAATGGAAATTTTGAAAAAGAAACCATTGATCAGGCCATAGAAGCTTTAAAGTTAATTATACCGTTTAAAACTTACCAAAAAGGGAATACGATTATTATTTACCAATAAAATTGCTGCCTTATGAGATTAAGATTGAATTCAACTTAAAAATGGGCGAAGTTCCGTTGGCGCGGAACCCCGCCAGGTTTAGAAAAATACAAACTGTACAAACTGAATGTAATTCATAACCCTTTCAATTTGAAAATATGAAAAATAATGAAACACCTGCTGTTTCACACAAAGATCTTTTTATACAAAAGCTTGCCCGAATTATGAAAATCACTACTGCGTTACTGCTACTTGTATGTATGCAAGTTTCAGCAATTGGCTTTTCTCAAAGCCGTATCACAATAAAGATGGCTTCGCTAGATTTAAAAAAAGCATTATTTGAAGTGGAGAAAAAAACCGATTATCGGTTCTTATTTGCTGAGGAAGTAATAAAAGGTAAACCAAAAGTTACTGTTAACATGGTAGATGCTACTTTAGATGAAATCTTAGAGAAGCTATTGGTTAATACTGGTATTAATTACAAAATACTCGGCACTAATTTAGTGGTACTAAAGGAAACAAATACTGCAACTAAAGATCTTGCAGAGATTGTTGTTAAAGGAAGAATTACTTCTGCTTCTGGTGAGCCTTTATCTGGAGTATCTATTCAAGTAAAAGGAACTCAAGTTGGAACAACCACTGATAATACAGGCGCATTTTCCATTACTGTTGCAGATGAGAATGCAAAATTACTTATTTCTTATATAGGGTATGAATCTCAAGAAATTGCAGTTGCAGGTAAACGCGATTTAAGTATCCTATTAATAACTGCAGTTAATAATTTAGAGCAAGTGGTAGTAACTGGTTATGGTACGCAGCGTAAAAGAGATCTTACAGGGTCAGTAACAACTATTAAAGGAGAAGAATTGGCTAAAATGCCCAATACCAATCCTATTAGTTCGTTACAGGGAAGAGTTGCTGGTTTAACTGTTGCAAATTCTGGTGTAGCTGGTGCTAGTCCAGTTGTTAGAATCAGAGGTGTCAATAGTACCAATAGTGCTAGCCCTGTTTATATAGTAGACGGTATTTTGCAAGACAATATTGATTTCTTAAATCCAGCTGATATTGAAACAATTGACATTTTAAGAGACCCTTCATCAATAGCGATATATGGTTTAAGAGGTGCGAATGGTGTAATTGCTATCACATCAAAAAAAGCGGCTAGAGGTCAAACAAGAATTAATTTTCAAAGCACAGTTGGATTTCAAAAAGTAACCGATAAAATCAAAGTAACTGATGCAGCTGGGTTTAAAAAATTATATGATGCGCAATTAGCTAATATAAACGCTGCTCCATTTGATTACACCAATTATACTGCTAATACAACTTGGCAAAATGAAATTTTACAGAATGCATTGCTAACAACTAATAACTTAAGTGTTTCTAATAATTCTGAAAAAAGCAGTACTTATTTAAACATCGGGTATAATAAACAAGATGGAGTAGTTAAGTATAATAGCTATGAAAAATTCATGATTCGTTTAAATCAGGAAATTCGTTTCAATAGCAATATTAAAGTTGGTGGTGAAATCAATGCTTCGCATTGGATTCAAAATCCTGCAGGAGTTAGTTTAACAAATGCATTGTGGGCAGCACCAATTGTGCCTATTCAACAAAATGCAACTACTTACTATAGTATGCCTTCTTTTCAAAGGGCACAGGTAGGTAATCCAATTGCAGCACTTAATAGAAATAATGGAACAGATATCAATAAAGGTTTCCGCTTTATTGGATCATTATATGCTGAAGTTAAATTCTTAAATGATTTTACTTTTAAGTCATCCGTATTTGCAGATTTAGGGTTTAACAACGCTAGGTCTTACACTCCACTACCATTCACTTTTATTAATCAAGGTGAAGGAACAGCACCTACAACAAGTTTTTACGACAATACAATAAGAACAGGGGTTAGTCAGGAAATGGCTGAGTTTAAGCGTTATCAACAAGATCATACACTTACCTATGATAAAAAATTAGGGGATGGTCATAAATTAACTGCCTTGGTTGGTTTTACATCTATTTACAGTGTTAGTACAAATATTAATGGTAACAGAAGAGATACTTCTGTAAACGTACCTAACAATCCAGATTTTTGGTACATCAGTACTATTAATGCAAACAATCCAGGATTGTATGGTGGCGGTGGTGGAGAGAGTGCTATCATGGGTATGTTTGGTAGATTAAGTTATGCATATCAAAATAAATATTTGGTAAACGCTACATTAAGAAGAGATGGAAGTTCAAAGTTTGCACCGCAGAATCGTTGGGGTACTTTTGGATCAGTTGGTTTAGGTTGGATTGCATCTGAAGAATCATTTGTAAGAAAGTTCAACTTTATCAATTTCTTAAAATTAAGGGCTGCTTGGGGTGAAACTGGAAATGCTAATGGATTTGCAGACAACCTATTTAGGCCTGGTATTTCCAATGCATCAACGGCTATTTTTGGTAACAATGTATACACGGCTATACAAGCAGCTTATATACCTGACCCCAATTTGCGATGGGAAGTAGTAAGGGGGCTTGATATCGGTTTCGATTTAAAAACATTACGCAATCGTTTAAATGTAGAGTTTACTTATTACAATAGAACCACATCTGATATTTTAACAGCCGTTACATTACCTAATGAAACCAGAAGTTATTTTACCAATTTGGGTAAAATAACTAAGGTATTGAGTTGAGTTTAAACTGGACAGATAAAATTGGTAAGGACATTACTTATACCATTGCTCCCAATTTTAGTTATAATAAGAATACTGTTAACTCAATTGGAGATAAGATTAATTTCCAGCTTTTTGGAAATGGTGGAGCTAACTTAACTGAAACCGGTCAATCAATTGGTTACTTCTTTGGATACAGACAAGTGGGCATTTATCAATCAACTGCAGAATTAGGTAAAATGCCAAGATTCAATAATTCTTTGCCAGGTGATATTGCATATGCAGATGTAAATGGAGACGGTTTATTAACCCCAGCTGATAGAACCTATTTAGGAACCCCATTCCCTCCATATAGTTATGGATTAAATATTAATGTGGCATATAAAGGATTTGATTTTACCATTGAAGGACAAGGAGTAGCAGGTAATAAGATTTATACCCAAAGAAGAATTGCCAATTTCGCAACTTTGAATTATGAAGCCAATCGATTGAATGCATGGACTGGCGGTGGTACAACAAATGTTGAACCCATTCTTGATAATACAAGAGGAAATAATTTCTTGTTCAGTAGCTATTATTTAGAGCCAGGTGATTATTTCAGATTAAGAACAGTGCAAATTGGATATACTTTTTCTGAAGGTTTATTAAGACGTGTAGGCATTTCTAAAGCTCGTGTTTTTGTAAATGGACAAAATATTAAGAGCTGGAGTCAAGTTACAGGGTATTCTCCAGAAGCACAGATTGGCAGCATTTTAGGAGGAGGAGCTGATAATGGAACTTTCCCTGTACCTGCAGTTTATTCTATGGGTATTAATGTTACATTTTAATTGAACTAATAAAAATATTCAAACATGAATAATTTAATTAATAAAAAAAGCATCGGTAAATGGATGCTACT
Organism: Sediminibacterium sp.; assembly: GCA_046289145.1. Taxonomy (GTDB): domain Bacteria; phylum Bacteroidota; class Bacteroidia; order Chitinophagales; family Chitinophagaceae; genus Sediminibacterium. The sequence goes on along the minus strand of JBKBWE010000031.1, from coordinate 1,894 downwards.
GCTTTTAACCGTATCGGTTTTTACAGCATGTAAAAAGAATTTTTTAGATACTGCAAGACAAGGGGGGTATGATGAAGAAAACTACCCTTATCCAGGTGGTTCTGGCCCGTATGACCAATATATATTTGGCGCATACAATAGTTTAAGAGACTATAGTGTACATGTGGATGGCTTTATTAATGCAACAAGTATTAGAAGTGATGATGCAGATAAAGGCAGTACTCCAAATGATGGTGGCGCAGATGTAATTAGTATGGATAATTTCCCTGTACTACCTAATAGCGGAAGAGCCAATGCATTGTGGACGGGTTTTTATGGTTTGATTAATAGGTGTAATAATACCTTATTTCAAATTGGGACTAACAAACAGATTGTAGCTACTGATGCTATCAAATTACAGTCTCAAGCGGAAGTAAGATTTATTCGTGGGTACTCTTATTTTATGTTGACTAGATTGTTTGGCAAAGTTCCTATTATTGATACCTTATTTTCAGATCCTGCAGCACAAAATAATGTTCCTCAAAGCTCTGTTGACCAAGTTTATGCTTTTATTGAGCGCGACCTCAACTTTGCAGCTGCTTATTTACCTGCATTTTGGGATGCGGTTAAATTTCCTGGTAGAATTACCAGTGGTGGTGCCAATGGAATATTAACTAAAGTGTATTTAACTCAACAAAAATGGGCACAAGCCATGAATACGGCCAATATGGTTATGAATTCTGGGCAATACGATTTAAGTACCCCTTACAACACGATATTTGGTGAAGAGGGTGAAAACAGTAAAGAATCTATTTTTGAAGTGCAAGCTAGAGCAGATGCGATTAATACTACTTCACAGGGTATTCAGTATACCAGTTTGCAGGGGGTTAGAGGGGCAGGACCTTGGGATCTTGGATGGGGATGGAACTCACCAAGCGCAACACTTGCAGCAGCATATGAGCCTAATGATCCTAGAAGAGCAAGGACTATTTTATTCACCAGCACACCCACTACCCCTGGGGTAACTATTTATGGAGAAGTGACTCCCGTTGGATTGCCAAATCCTCGATACAATCATAAAGTACATACGAACCCCGCTACTAGAGCAGCGGTTGGAAATAGGTTTGGTTGGTGGATGAATGTTCGTATTCTTAGGTATGCAGATGTTGTATTGATGTATGCAGAAGCAGCCAATGAATTGGGAGGGGCAAATAATATTACTGCTGCTAAAGCGGCACTTAATAGTGTTCGTTTTAGAGCAAGAGCTGGAAACAATGCAATTCTTCTTGATGTAACTACTAATGATCAAGCATTATTGAGAGATGCAATTAGGCATGAAAGGAGAATAGAATTAGCCATGGAACATGATCGTTTCTTTGATATTGTTAGATGGGGTATTGCTCAAAATGTAATGAATGCAGCAGGTAAATCTAATTTCAATGCTGCTCGAGATGTATTGTTGCCAATACCGCAAGCACAAATTGATTTAACTGGAGGTGTATTGAAACAAAATCCAGGATATTAATTGACCATTAAATTTATTTATATGCAAATGATGAATAATCATATTAAGTTTTCCCTCATCACTGCTTTTGCTTTTAGTAGTTTGATGATTTCTTGTAAAAAAGACGGGAATCCCAATAATCTTCCATCAGTTTCTACAGCAGACTATGTAGGAAAAATTGATGGCTTTAATTCTTCGGATGAAGTATTTCCAGAAAGCTTGGTTGCTTACTGGCCTTTTGATAATTCAAAGAATGAGGTAAAGTCTAATACAGCACCTGGTACTTCATTAAACGATAGCTATATTGCAACTGGTGTTAAAGGACAGGCATTAAGATTAAATGCAGGCTTCTTATATTATCCAACTCAGTTTAATGCATTTAAAACCGATGCGTTTAAAAGTTTTGCCATT
>JBKBWE010000307.1:0-3144 GCA_046289145.1 Sediminibacterium sp. | reverse complement strand
ATGACAGATACAGGGTCATTCCGTTTTCCTTCTACCAAAGCAAGTGTACACAGAATGGTGGCCGAATTAAAGGAAACAGGTTTTGATCATTCTCAGGTGCATAACCATATTTATGATAATTTCTTAGAAAGCAGATTGCGTTTCATAGGGTTTGCTTTGTTAAACAGAATGGAAGTATTGTACGAATACAATACCGCCATTATGTATATTCACCAAGCAGATTTACAGAAATACCATATCAAAACTGGTGATACAGAGGGGTTAGTCAATTATTTATTAACCATCAAGGGTATTCGTTTTGGCGCCATTGTGATTGATCGAACCGAAGAACGAAAATGGAGTTTTAGAAGCAAGGGTGGATTTGATGTAAATCAATTTGCAAGAAACCATTTTGAAGGAGGCGGCCATGCCAATGCATCTGGAGGAAGAAGCAGCGATTCAGTAGAAAAAACAGTAGAACATTTTAAACAAGTTATTCAAGAGTATAAAAACCAACTACAATAAAATGAGGAGAATCATCGCCCCGCTCATGTCAGCGGTTGTATTGCTTGCAAGTTGTAATCAATATGAAAAAACACCCACTGGTCTTGCTTACAAAATTAGTAAGGGAAGCAGTAAAGACTTGCTGAAGCAAGGTCAATTTGTAAAAATGCACGTAGAGTATAAATTGCCAGCAAAAGATAGTTTGTTGAGTAGCTCTTTTGGTAGAATTCCTGTTTACTTTATGGTAGACTCTGCTCAAAAAGCCAAGCACAGCTTTATTGAAATCATTAATCAGTGCGCTCCTGGTGATAAGGTTGAATTTGTAATGAGTGTTGATTCTTTAAAGAAGTTCGGCATGTTAGAGTACAACAATATCTTTAAAGAGAAGGACCAAATTAATGGTAAAGTAGAAGTGATTAAAACTTTTGCAACACAAGAGTTAATGATGGCCGACTATAAAGCTGAAATGGAAAACGAAAAGCAAAGAGAAACCAAGGAACTCAAAGATCATTTAGCTAAAAAGAATATCAAAGCACAAGAAATTGCTTCTGGTGTATTTGTTCAAGTTACTGAAGCGGGTGATGCTACTGCAAAAGCAGACTCTGGAAAGCAAGTTTCTGTGATGTACAGAGGTACTTTCTTAGATGGTAAAAAGTTTGATGGTAATATGGATTCAGATTCACCCAACAAGCAACCTCTTGAGTTCGTAATTGGACAAGGTGGTGTAATCAAGGGCTTAGAAGATGGATTAAAAATGTTTAACAAGGGCGGAAGAGGTAAAATATTTATTCCTGCTATGTTGGGCTACGGTCCAAACGGAAGTGCTCCAGTAATTCCTCCTTATGCTTCATTGGTATTTGACATTGAAGTATTGGATGTTAAAATTGCACCTCCACCACCACCAGCAATGCCTGGTCAACCACAACAAATGCCACAACAATAATTTTGTTTAGCAATAATAAAAATGCCTCGATATTTCGGGGCATTTTTATTATAAGATGTTCCAGATAAAAAATCTGTTTGTAGTTTATTTTAAATGCTGATAAAGCTGAATGGCTTGAACGGCTTCTTTTACGTCGTGCACCCTTAATATCATTGCTTTATTCATCAGCCCAACTGTATTTAATACGGTAGTGCCATTTAAAGATTCTTCTGGTGTAATTTTCAAGGTTTGATAAATAGATGACTTTCTTGAAACCCCTAACAGTAAAGGTTTACGGAGTATTTGCAGGGCTTCCATTTCTTTTAGTAAAGCAAAATTATCTTCAATGGTTTTTCCAAAACCAAATCCAGGGTCAATAATAATATCTTTAATTCCTGCTTGGTTACATGCGTCAATACGTTCAATAAAATAGTCTAATAATTCAGTAATAATATTATTGCTTGCAGGCTTTTCGTGCATGGTTTCGATGGTTCCTCTACTGTGCATGCAGATATAAGGCACATTTAATGATGCCACCGTAGACAACATATTGTCCTCAAATCTACCCCCACTAATATCATTGACGATATCTGCTCCCAAATGAACCGCAGCCATTGCAACAGTTGGATGATAAGTGTCTACAGAAATTAATGTGCTCGGAAACGCTTTTTTTACTGATTCAATCACGGGCACCACTCGATCCAGTTCTTCATTAGCTCCAATTTGAATACTTCCAGGCCTGGTGCTTTGCCCGCCAATATCTAGAATGAATGCGCCTTCCTGAATCATGGTATTTGCTTTCTCCAATGCTGCTGATTGGGTAGCGGCTCTGCTCCCCCCATAAAAAGAATCAGGGGTAGCATTAATAATGCCCATTACAACGGGTTGTTCCAAACTAATTAAAGTTCCTTTGCAGTTTAGTGTAAACATAGCTTCGATTCAATTAAATTGCAATCAATTCAAAGATATTCTGAAAATGTTGGATACCAATACTCAATACCACCAAGCGGTTGCATCTTGTAAAGAAATATTTATCAAAAAAACCAAAGACTATGGAACGGCATGGCGGGTTTTAAGAACCATTTCAGTGGTGGATCAAATCTTTATCAAAGCATTACGCATCAGGACGATTCAAGAACTCAAAACCCAGAAAGTAGGGGATGATATCCGCTCTGAATTCATTGGCATTCTCAACTATGCCATCATTGGTTTAATACAATTGGAATTGGGTAATTCAACGGTTGAAGAATTGGCTGTTGATCAAACGGAAGCATTGTATCAAAAACAAGTTCAGTTTGCGCAAGACACTATGCAATCTAAAAACCATGATTATGGGGAAGCTTGGAGAGAAATGAGTCAGGAGAGTTTTGCCGATTTAATCTTAGTTAAACTGCTTCGGATTAAACAGATTTTACAAAACGATGGCAAGACTTTGATCAGCGAAGGCATTGATGCCAATTATGTAGACATCATTAACTATGCGGCTTTTGCATTGATATTAATTCAAGAGGGAAAACACTAAGTATGAAAAAAATGTTGCTATTGGTTCGTTGGATAGTGGGTTTGTTGTTCATTTTCTCTGGTTTAATTAAAGTGAATGATCCAATTGGATTGAGCTATAAAATGCAGGAATTTTTTGAAGTGTGGAATATGCATTTCTTAAATGACTATGCTTTGTTCTTCTCCATTGCTATGAATAGTTTTGAAGTATTGGCTAGGGTGGCTATTATTATTGGATG
>JBKBWE010000030.1:0-16470 GCA_046289145.1 Sediminibacterium sp. | reverse complement strand
AGCTTGGGTAACCGATTATTGTGTATTCTTATTGCAAAGTCCTCTTTACAAAGCCAACTAGCATTTAAATCTTTCCGAAGTGGCTTTTTCTAAAGATTCTCTATGGTCTGGATGTGCAATACTTATTAATGCTTTAGCCCTTTGGGTCATATTCATCCCAAATAAATTGACTGCACCATATTCTGTAACCACCCAATGAATATGTCCTCTAGTAGTTACTACACCTGCCCCTTGTTTTAAATAGGGAACAATTCTAGAAATGCCTTTATTGGTTACTGATGGAATGGCTATGATGGGTTTGCCACCTTCGGACAGTGCTGCTCCCCTTATAAAATCCATTTGACCGCCAATTCCTGAGTATTGGTACATACCTATTGAATCTGAACAAACCTGACCCGTTAAGTCAATTTCAATAGCACTATTAATGGCAGTTACTTTTTTATTTAAACTTAATACCCTAGGATCGTTTACATAATCTATATCTAACGATTTAATGATTGGGTTATCGTCTGCAAAATCGTAAAGCGCCTTGGTTCCCAACATAAAGGAAGTAACACAATAGCCTTTTACAATTTTTTTTCTACTATTATTGATAGTTCCATTTTGAATCAATGGAATTACCCCATCGGAAAACATTTCTGTATGCAGTCCTAGGTTTTTGTGATTGGTTAAATTAGCCAATACAGCATCTGGAATACTTCCAATACCCAATTGTAAAGTGGCTTCATCTTCTACTAATTCCGCAACAATCTTTCCAATTTGATGATGCACTTCTGTAGCTCCACTTGCATAGCTTACTTCGGGCAATGGATCATCTGTCCATACTGCCATATCAAAGCGAGAGAAAGGAATAAAGCCATCCCCATGCACTCTTGGCATATTAGGGTTTACTTGTGCAATCACCATTTTAGCAGAGCGTATTGCAGACTTTACTATGTCTACAGAAGTGCCTAATGAACAGTAACCATGTTTGTCTGGTGGTGAAACTGAAACAATGGCTACGTCTACTTGTAAAATATTGCGATTAAATAACAATGGTATTTCACTTAGGAAAACAGGTGTATAATCACCCATTCCTTCACTAATTGCTTTTCTATTGCTTTCTGAAACAAAAAGTGAATTCATATAAAAATGTCCAGCCAATGAAGGATCATTCAAATTAACACCTTGTTGGGTGATACTGATTAATTCAACATTTTGTAGCCGATCTTTTTGATTCACCAATTCATTAATTAATCTTACTGGAGTTGCTGCACTTCCATGTAAGAAAACAGTTGAATTGGATTGGATTTGTTGAATAGCTTCTGCGGCTGTTACAAATGGAATGGATGGCTTAAGACTCATGTGTGATTGAATATATACAAATTTACTAAATGAATACCTAGTGTACCAAAACTGCTTTAATTTCATGATATAAATCATATCATGATGTACAAGCTTACAGGGGTATTAAATAGTTGCATTTGGGTGTTCTCTCTTTTGCAGTTATGCCATGCTCAAAACAAAATGCCCATTGCGTATATAACAAGTGGTGATCGAACCCAACTTTTGCAAAAGCAGTCTTTGTTGGTGAATTCAATGAATATTAATAAGGAGGCAAATCAAATTTTAATTGACACACTACAAAAATTTCAAACCATTGATGGATTTGGTTTTACCCTTACGGGTGGATCGGCACTGTTGATTCAGCAAATGGAACCCAAGGCAAGAAAGGACTTATTACAAGAATTATTTGGACAATCAACCAATGCTATTTCAATAAGCTATTTGCGTATTAGTGTGGGCGCTTCCGATTTGAGTGAAACTGTTTTTAGTTATCATGATTTACCCAATGGCGAAACAGATACTTTGCTGCATCATTTTAATTTGTCTAGAGACACAATTCATTTAATACCCCTTTTAAAACAAATATTAGCAATCAATCCAACCTTAAAATTGATGGCTACTCCTTGGAGTCCGCCCACTTGGATGAAAACAAATCATAACAGTACGGGAGGGAGTTTGATACCACAATATTATCGCAGTTATGCACGGTACTTGGTAAAATATATACAGGCAATGAAGGCAAAGGGTATTGCTATTGATGCTTTGACAATACAAAACGAACCAGAACACGGTGGCAATAATCCCAGCATGTTAATGACAGCTTCTGAGCAAGCCATTTTTATTAAAGCACATTTAGGGCCGCTATTTAAGCAGCATGCTGTTAAAACCAAAATAGTTATCTGGGATCATAATTGTGATCATCCTGAATTTCCTATTCGTGTATTAAATGATGCTGCTGCCAATCAGTATATTGATGGTTCTGCTTTTCATTTGTATGCCGGTGATATTGCTGCATTGTCTGCTGTTAAAAAAGCACATCCCAATAAAAATGTTTATTTCACCGAACAGTGGACAGGTAGCAAAGGAAGTTTTGAGGGAGATTTAAAATGGCATATTAAGAACGTTTTGTTGGGCTCGTTGCAACACCATAGTAAGATAGTTTTAGAATGGAATCTTGCGAATGATCTTAATTATGGGCCACATACCCCTGGTGGTTGTACTGAATGTAAGGGGGCATTAACCATTAATGGTTCTTCTTTTACAAGAAATGTGGCTTATTTCATTATTGCCCATGCAGCCAAATTTGTACCGCAAGGATCGGTTCGTGTTCAAAGTAATAGTACTCCAAACTTTGAATCTGTTGCTTTTTTAACGCCAGAAGGTAGTACAATCCTTATATTGCTGAATAATGGGTCTGCAATGGATAGGGTGAATATTGGTTATCGCAAGCAATGGGTTGATCTGTCTTTAAATGCGGGCGCTGTAGCTACCATAGTGTTTAAATAAATTGTACAATTGCATAAATAAATAACAATGAAAAAATGGATCGGGTTAGTTGTCGTTTTTTGCATTAGTGTCGCTACTAATGCGCAGGATGCCAAAATGAATACATTCATCAATCAGTTGATGGCTAAAATGACTTTAGAAGAAAAACTTGGTCAGTTGAATTTACCTAGTTCTGGTGATTTTGTTACAGGTGCTGCAGCCAGTTCTGATATTGCTAAAAAAATTGAAGCTGGTAAAGTTGGGGGCTTATTTAATATTAAGTCTGTTGCAAAAATTAAGGAAGTACAAAAGTTAGCAGTTGAAAAAAGCAGACTAAAAATTCCATTAATGTTTGGTATGGATGTGATTCACGGATATGAAACAGTGTTTCCCATCCCTTTAGGAATGAGTGCTACTTGGGATATGCCATTAATTGAACGAAGCGCAAGAATTGCAGCGAATGAAGCTAGCTCAGATGGCATCAACTGGACTTTCTCGCCAATGGTAGATATATCTAGAGATCCAAGATGGGGTAGAATTTCTGAAGGCAATGGAGAAGATCCTTATTTAGGTGCTCAAATTGCCAAAGCTATGATTAAGGGTTATCAGGGAAACGATTTATCTAAGAACAATACCTTGCTTGCTTGTGTAAAACATTATGCTTTATATGGAGCTGCTGAAGCTGGAAGAGATTATGGTACTACCGATATGAGCCGAGTTAGAATGTTTAACGAATACATGTTGCCTTATAAAGCAGCAGTAGATGCAGGTGTGGGTTCGGTAATGGCTTCATTTAATGAAATTGATGGGTTGCCTGCGCATGGTAATAAATGGTTGTTAACCGATGTATTAAAAAAGCAATGGGGTTTTAAAGGTATGGTCGTATCTGATTATACAGGCATTAATGAAATGATTGCACACGGAGTAGGTGATTTAAAAACGGTTTCTGCTTTATCTATGAACGCTGGTTTAGATATGGATATGGTTGGGGAAGGATTTTTGACCACTTTGGGTGCATCATTAAAAGAGAAAAAAGTGACGCTTGCTCGTATTGACGAAGCTTGTAGAAAAATTTTGGAAGCTAAATATAAATTGGGATTATTCGAAGATCCTTACAGATATATTGATGAGAATAGAGCTAAAACAGAAGTGTTTTCTGCAGCTAATAGAAAAGAAGCAAGAACCATTGCTGCACAAAGTTTTGTGTTGTTAAAGAATGCCAATAATACTTTGCCTTTGAAAAAATCTGGTACCATAGCATTGATTGGCCCATTGGCAGACAATAAAGAAAATATGGGTGGTACCTGGAGTGTAGCTGCTAATTTAAGTAAAGCCACTTCTTTATTACAAGCGTTTAAAGAAACTATTGGAGATAAAGTGACTATACACTATGCAAAGGGATCTAACTTAGATGCCGATGCAAAATTTGAAGAGCGTGCTGGCATGTTTGGTAAGTCTTTAAAGCGAGATAATAGAACAGATGATCAGTTATTGAATGAAGCACTGGATGCAGCTGCAAAGTCTGATGTAATTGTAGTTGCTGCAGGCGAGAGTGCTGAAATGAGTGGAGAAGCAAGCAGTAGAAGTAATTTGGATATTCCTGGTGTTCAAAAGAATTTGATTAAAGTATTATTGAAAACGGGTAAACCAGTAGTTCTTGTTTTATTTACTGGAAGACCATTAACCCTTACTTGGGAAAATGAAAATGTTCCTGCTATTTTAAACGTTTGGTTCCCTGGTTCAGAAGGACCTTATGCTATTGCCGACGTATTATTTGGTGATGTGAATCCTTCTGGAAAATTATCTGCAACCTTTCCACAGAATGTTGGTCAAGTGCCTTTGTTTTACAACCATAAAAACACTGGTCGTCCTTTACGTGGACCTTGGTTTCAAAAGTTTCAGAGTAACTACCTAGATGTAAGCAATGACCCATTGTATCCTTTTGGTTATGGCTTAAGCTATACCAACTTTAGTTATAGTGAGGTGGCATTAAGTACCACTAAAGCAAAAGGGAATCAATCGGTAACTGCTTCTGTAACCCTTACCAATAATGGGCCTTATGAAGGTAAAGAAGTAGTTCAACTATATATTAGAGATATAGTTGGTTCTATCACAAGACCAGTAAGTGAATTAAAAGGATTTCAAAAAATTAGTTTGAAACCAGGTGAATCTACTAAAGTGAGTTTTACCATCACCCCTGAAGATTTGAAATTCTACAATTATGATTTGAAATACGATTGGGAAGCGGGTGATTTTGACATTATGATTGGAACCAATGCGCAAACGGTTAAAAAAGCCACTTTGAATTGGACTAAATAATTCATCTTAATCCTCAATTTATCAATATGAAATTTTTTGTAAGTTTTCTTTTCGTTGGTTTAATCAGCACTGCTGTTCAAGGTCAGGTAAAGCCTGAATGGGCTGAAGTATTTCAAAAAATGAATACAGAAATAGACCAACACTCTAAAGCCTATAGTAGTTTAAAAACCGCTACTGAAACCATTGGTCATCGATTAACTGGATCTGAAAACGGAAAAAAGGCAGAAACTTTTGCCTATAATTTATTGAAGTCTTATGGGTTTAAAGACGTAAAATACCAACCATTTGAAGTAGAGAGCTGGAGTAGGGGATCATTATCTGTAAAGATTGGTACCGACCTCAATAACTTACAAACGGTGAAGTCGGTGTCTTTGGCTCATGCTCCCGTAAAAGCCAATGTAAAGTTAGAGCTGGTAGACATGGGGAATGGATTAGAAGAAGACTATATTAATAATCCCGGTAAAGTAACAGGTAAAATTGCTGTGGTGTATTTGGGTATTTTGCCAGGATCTAAAGCTGGTTTAAAAAACTTACACCGTTCTGAAAAAACGGCTTTATCTACTAAGTATGGCGCAAAAGGTATCATCATTATTAATACTGCAACTGGTGGTATTTTATTAACGGGTACTGCTTCTGTAACGGGTAAGTTAATTCCTGATCCTGCTGTTTGTATTGGAAAGGAGGATGGATTAAAGTTGAAGGAAGCTATGAAGCAATCAACGCATTATGCCTCCATTGATATGACCAATCAATCTGGTTTAATCAAAGCTAGAAATGTAATTGCTACTATTAAAGGGAAAACACTACCAAAGGAAAAAGTAATTGTTGGCGGACATTTAGACAGTTGGGATTTAGCAACTGGTGCAATTGATAATGGAATTGGTTCTTTCGCAGTAATTGATATGGCTAGAACCTATATGGCATTAAAATTACAGCCTGAACGCACGGTGGAGTTTGTACTATTCATGGGTGAAGAAGAAGGATTATTGGGGTCAAGGGCTTATGTTGATCAAGCAATTAAGAATAACACATTAGATGAAGTGCGTTATATGCTTAACTACGATATGACCAATGATCCTAAAGGGTTTTCTACCACTATTGCTGAGAGTAAAGATTTGTTTGTAGGTATTGGCGCAATTGCTCAAACTTTTGATACCAGCTTTAAGAATTTATTTAACAATGGAGCTGGTTTGCACAGTGATCATCAACCTTTTATGTTACAAGGTATTCCTACTGGAGGTGGTGCTGGTGGCAGATTGCCCAATAATGCAGGCCCTTGTTATCATGCTGATTGCGACGACTTTAAATTAGTAGACGAAAAAGGATTAAAAAATACTGTACGAAATGGTGCGATGTTATTATATGGTATTGCAGATTCTAAGGAATTAAAGTCTAGAAGGTTCACCGATACCGAAGTGCGCGACTTTATGATAAAAAATAATTTGAAGGAAGCATTGGAAATAGCAGGGGAGTGGAGGTGGAAATAATTACCTATCCCATTTTTTGTTAAAAACCTTTTGTATTTGCAAAGATAAATAAACAGTAATGTAGGCGCAGATAATTCCTGCGCCTACATCTAGTGGAAAGTGTTGTGCTAAATAAATTCGAGAATAACCCGCTAATAGTGCAGCAGTAAATCCTATCAACCAAAAATAGGTATACGGTAATAGTAAGCAGCCCAATAAGAATAAACTAAATGCAGTTGTAGTGTGTCCTGATGGGAAGCTATTGTTGCTGTGTACAGTCACACCTTTTACTATATGTATGGGGCTTTGCAGGGTTGATTCAATTGCTGCAGTTGGTCTGGCTTCGTTAGGATAAATAATTTTCTTTCCTGTTTGAACCAGTAACGTAGAAAGGATAATGCTACTTAGTATCAGCGGCAATAATTTTCGTTTATAAAAAATGAAGTATAGTGCTACAGGTACCCAGAAAATTCCATCGCCTGCATGGGTGAAATATTTAAAAAAGAAATCGGCGCTTGACCCTAAGTCGTGGTTTAATAATAAAAACAGGTCTTCTTTACCTCCAAGGAATGAAAATAAAATTAAGATTGTTCCAGTGGCAATACTGAGTGTTGCTCCTGTTTTAAATGCCGATAAATTCATGTGTAAATATATTAAATAACGCCAGCTAATTCAAGGCTTCTCTTTTTTAAATGAATAATTTCGAGGTCGTCTATAATGGCTTCTGGTGTTAATACCAATAACGTGTTGTTTTGCTTCCACCAATTATTGATTAGTTTATTGCAATGTAATACGCCTATTAAATATTTTCTTTCTGCTTGTGCATGCCATTCTTCTATCCATTCAAAATCTTCTCTTGGAATGTATTTCCAATCATCAAAGCTGACATATACTTTCAAATAATAATCGTTTGATAACTCGTGTGGTTGATGATGGTATAATTTTTTATACTCGTATTTGTAATTATATCTCAATGCTGCTATATCACTTAATACTGCCGATGCAGTAGGAAAACTTCCTGCCCCTTTGCCATAAAAAAATTGTTTATCTGCAAATCCTGATTCTATGACAACTCCATTGTATTCATTTTTTACAAATGATAATGGTTCGTTGAATGGCACAAATTGGGGTAATACAAATGCAGCTATTTTTCCACTCTTCAATTTTTTAGCTTGACCTATTAACTTGATGTCGAAGCCTTTTTCTTTGGCTACGACTGCATCTGATCCCTGCACATTCTGGATACCCGTAAATAAAATTTCTGAAGGGGCACTTACTATACCATACGCATGATTTAATAAAATGGTCCATTTATTCAATGCATCGAAGCCCTCTACGTCTAGCTTAGGGTTGCTTTCAGCAAACCCTAGTTGCTGTGCCAGCAACAGCGCTTCTGAAAAATCTAGTTTTTCTTCGAACATTTTGGTTAATATAAAATTGGTAGACCCATTCACAATCGCCTTAATTGAATGCAATAAGTCGTTGTCATAATACTCTTCTAAGTTTCTGATTACCGGAATAGAAGCGCAAGCCGCCGCTTCATATAAAAAAGGAAGATATGTTTTTTTTTGTAAGGCCAATAAAGCGGGTAAATTATCTGCAATCATTTTTTTGCTTGCACTAACTACTGACTTTCCATTTTTTAATGCGGTTGATACTATTTCGAATGCAGCCACTGCATCATCAATTACTTCTACAATTACATTGATTTCAGGGTCTTGTAATAATTCGTTTTTGTCGGAAGTAAATAATGTTTCCGGAGCATTTCTTTTTTTGGCTGGATTCTTTATACAGACTTTTTTGATACTCGCTTTTAAAGAGGGAGTTTGTTGCAACACTTTGTACAATCCTTCTCCTACTACACCAAATCCAAATAATCCGATTGTTAACTGTTTGTGGGTTTCCATTTTGTTACTTTCTTTTAGGGTATATTACTTTATATATTTTTCTAATTTTTTTTACTGTTTGTTAGTGCTTAATAGGCGTTGCTTTCTACAAAGGCATCGCTGCTTTCAATTATTTTAATAGTATCTAAAACGCTTGCTAGGTCTGCTATTAGATCTTCCGCTTCTTCCAAGCCAATAGATAAGCGTATTAAACTATCGCTTACACCTGCTGCCCTTCTTTTTTCTGCTGGGATAGATTTATGGGTCATATTCGCAGGATGAGATATCAAACTTTTGATTCCGCCTAAGCTTTCTGCTAACTTGAATAATTGTGTATTGCTCACTAATTCCACTGCTGCCTCATTGGTATCATTTACTAAACTGAAAGAAATAATTCCGCCTCCTGTTTTAGATTGAGTAAGCGCCAATTCGTGATTGGGATGAGAAGATAGTCCTGGATAATACACCTGCGCTATAGCTGGATGTGTAGTTAAATACTGTGCTACTTTTAAGGCAGTTCTGCTATGGTGCTTCATACGTAAATGAAGTGTTTCTATTCCTCTAATTACTAGCCAGCTGTCAAAGGGCGCCAACACTGCCCCACAGGCATTTTGAAAAAACTTCAGTCTTGCTCCAACTTGTTCATCTTTTGCTACTAAAATGCCTGCAATTAAATCGCTGTGTCCACCTAAATATTTAGTAGCACTATGTATTACAATATCTGCGCCTAGTAATAATGGTTGTTGCAATACAGGGGTTGCAAAAGTATTGTCTACACAAAGCAAACATTTATGGGCTTTTGCAATGGAGGCCATACCTGCTATATCTGAAATTTTTAAGGTTGGATTGGTGGGTGTTTCTAACCAAATGAGTTTAGTCTTAGGAGTAATGGCTGCTGCTACTTTTGCTAAATCGCTGGTATCTACAAAATGTACTTTGATGCCATACTGTTCATACACTGCAGTAAACAAGCGATAAGCTCCTCCGTAAATATCGTCTACCGCTACAATTTCATCTCCTGATTTTAAGAGTTTTATTACTGCATCTATGGCCGCCAAGCCACTGGCAAAAGCCAGTCCCATTGCACCAAATTCTAGTTTAGCCATTAGTTCTTCTAATGTTGCCCTAGTTGGATTATTCGATCTTGAATAATCATAGCCTTTGTTGATGCCTGGGGCTTCTTGCACAAATGTGCTGGTTTGGTAAATAGGCACTGAAATAGCACCTGTGAGCGGATCTACCGGAATACTGTGAATGAGCTGTGTTGCGCTGAGCATGATACGATGTTTTTTGGTTAAAAAATATCGTTCTTGTTAATCTCAAAGTGAGTTTGTTTGGTTGATTGCAGTTCTAGCACAGCCGCCAAATAAAAAACCCACCTGATAAAATCAGATGGGCATATATAATTTTCCTTTCGGGAATAATAAAAGCTTGACTCTGACTTATCTTCCCCGTTGTAGTTTTCTACAATCAGGATGGAATTGGCACCTTCATACTACAGAGTTAATGTAATATGGGTTGCCAAGGCTTCACAGGGCCAAAACCCTCCGCCTTTCTTGATAAGATTATTAAAGAACTGATGCAAAGATAGTGCAGCGGATTTAATCCACCAAATATTAGTCTACTATTTTAGTAGGGTAGTATTAATTTTCCTTTTTTATAAAAGAGCAAACATTGGGGGGCTTCCCTTGTTTGTATCTTTAACTTCCATTATGGCAAAGAAAGAAATAAGCAAGCAACCCCTCCTTGAGAATGACCAAGATTTTATTCAGGTTTTTGGCGCTAAGGAACATAATTTAAAAAATATTGATATCTCTATTCCTAAGAACAAATTAGTTGTTTTTACAGGAGTGAGTGGGAGTGGCAAATCTTCTTTGGCATTTGATACCATTTATAACGAAGGCCAACGCCGATACATGGAGAGCTTTGGTGCATATGCCAGACAGTTCATGGGCGATATGGAAAGACCTGATGTAGATAAAATTACTGGTCTTTCACCGGTGATTTCTATTGAACAAAAAACGACCAATAAGAATCCTCGATCAACAGTTGGTACAGTTACAGAAGTGTACGATTTTCTTCGTTTGCTGTACGCTAGAATTGGGGAAGCATACAGCTATGAGACCGGGAAAAAAATGGTGAAGTTTAGTGAAGAGGAAATTGTAGAAAATATATATGCTCGTTTTAAAAATAAGAAAGTGAGTTTATTGGCTCCTTTAATTAGAGGTAGAAAAGGGCATTATCGAGAATTGATTGAAGAGATTCGCAAAAAGGGTTTTTTAAAAGTGCGAGTAGACGGAGAGATTCTAGACCTTACTCCTAAGTTGCAAGTGGATCGTTATAAGATTCACGACATTGAAGTAGTGATTGATCGTTTGCCAGTTACCGACGAAATGCGTGTTCGAGTTAGTCAAAGTGTGCAACAATCCCTTAAAATGGGCAAAGACTTATTATTCCTTTTATTGAATGATACCAATAAAACGATTCAATACTCTAAACAACTAATGTGTGAAGATACTGGGCTCAGTTATGAAGAACCTTCACCAAACGCCTTCTCTTTCAACTCTCCCTATGGTGCTTGCCCAACATGTAAAGGCTTAGGGAATGTTTATTCAATAGATATGTCGGCAGTTATTCCCGATAATACATTGAGTATTAAAGAGGGTGGAATTGCTCCGCTGGGTGTGCAGCGTGATGCTTATATGTTTAGGAATGTAGAGCAGTTGGCTAAGAAAAATAAAATCAATTTAGATAAGCCCATTAAAGATTTGCCAATAGCAGGGTTAAACATTTTGTTATACGGAAATCCTGAGGGTGATAGTTTAGAAATTGATAATCCAGAAGAAATTGCTGGTATTGATCCGTATAGTGGAGATTTTGAAGGAATTATTCCTATGCTTAAGCGTTGGTTCACTGGTGTTAAAAGTGACGGTATGCGCGAATGGGTTGAGCATTATATGGAATTGAAATTATGTTCCAGTTGCCATGGTAATCGTTTGAAAAAAGAGAGTCTTTGGTTTAAAGTAGACAACAAAAACATTGCTGAATTAAGTGCACTCAATTTAGATAAGCTACAACAATGGTTTGATGGCATTGAAGAAAGGTTGAATAAAAAACAAAACCTGATTGCCAAAGATATTTTGAAAGAGATAAGAGAAAGATTACAATTTTTGTTAGATGTTGGGTTAACTTATCTTTCTTTAAGCAGGTCTTCTAGAACCCTTAGTGGGGGGGAGTCTCAGCGGATAAGGCTGGCTACTCAAATTGGTTCTCAATTACAAGGCATTACTTATATTTTAGATGAGCCTTCTATTGGTTTGCATCAAAGAGACAATCATCAATTGATTTATGCACTTAAAAATCTTCGTGATATTGGTAATAGTGTTCTAGTAGTAGAGCATGATAAAGATATTATGTTGGCTTCTGATTATTTGGTAGATATAGGTCCTAGGGCAGGTAAGTATGGGGGTAATATTGTTGCAGAAGGAACTCCCGCAGAAGTATTGGCTTCTAATTCTGATACCGCTCAATATTTAAATGGGCAAAAATCAATTGCAGTTCCTTTGGAAAGAAGAATTGGAAATGGAAAAGAATTGATTTTAAAAGGCGCTTCTGGAAATAATTTAAAAAATGTTACGGTACATTTTCCCTTGGGTAAATTGATTGTGGTGAGTGGCGTGAGTGGTAGTGGTAAAAGCACTTTAATTAATGAAACTTTATATCCTCTTTTATCTAAGCATTGTTACAATAGTAAAGTGAATCCCATGCCTTTTGTTTCGGTGAAAGGCTTAGAGCATATTGACAAGGTAATTGAGATTGATCAATCACCCATTGGCAGAACACCTAGAAGTAATCCGGCAACCTATTGTGGTTTCTTTACCGAAATAAGAACATTATTTGCTGCAATACCTGAAGCTAAAATCAGGGGCTATGCGGCTGGCCGTTTCTCTTTTAATGTTAAAGGAGGTCGTTGTGATGTTTGTGAAGGTGGTGGTATGAAAGTAATTGAAATGAACTTTCTACCAGATGTTTATGTGAACTGTGAAAAGTGCAATGGTAAAAGATACAATCGCGAAACGTTGGAAATAAGGTATAAAGGCAAGTCTATTAGTGATGTGCTAAACATGACGGTAGATGAAGCTTGTGATTTTTTTCAGCCTGTACCTTACTTGTACCGTAAAATTAAAGTATTACAAGATGTTGGCTTGGGTTATGTAACATTGGGACAGTCTGCAGTAACACTCAGTGGAGGTGAAGCCCAGCGTGTAAAGTTGGCTACAGAGTTGGGTAAAAAAGATACGGGTAAAACTTTTTATATTTTAGATGAACCCACTACGGGTTTGCATTTTCAAGACATCAGTCATTTACTAGATGTATTAAATAAATTGGTAGATAGAGGTAATTCGGTGCTGGTAATTGAACACAATTTAGATGTGGTTAAAATGGCCGATCATGTTATTGATTTAGGTCCTGAAGGAGGTGATGGCGGTGGTCAAATTTTATTTGAGGGCACGCCAGAGAAAATGCTCTTGCACAAATCCAGCCATACTGCTCGCTTTTTAAAAGCAGAAATGAATTAACTTCAAGCCATGAATTTAAATGATTTAAATTTTTTACCTGAGTGGGACGAAAGCAGGTATAAAGTAGGTCCTGGTGATGCTGCCGAAGAATGGCGCAGAGGACCAGCTAGAGCAATTGCTAAAGCAATGTATAATCAATGGAGAGAAGTATTTGGCTTAGTGATTGCTTTTGCGGAAAATCTAGCTGATGATGGAGAAGAAACACATCCAGCTTCTACTAAGGCATTAATATATGAGAACGTAATGATTGTAGCGCCAAAAATTATTGGCGCCATTAGTATGGATTTGTATGTACTCAAAATGGAAAATGCATCCAATATTAGAACCAATGCCAAGCAAATGATGGAGCAGATTGGTTTTGCGGTTTTAATGGGCTGGGCAGATGAGTCGCACAAACAAGTAATTGAAGATGCACTGTACAAATTTAGAGAGCTTTACAAACAATGGGTAAGCACATTTCAAAAAGATGCTTACGAAGATGAATGGGGATTATTTGTTTAGTAGTCTGATTTCTTGGTATGCATTGGCTTCCAAATTAAATAGTAGTAGGCGAGTATTAGTATTCCTATAGTAAAAGGAATAATAGCTAAGTGCTTAAAAGTGTAGTCTCCCCCAATTATTTTGTGGTCGAACCCAAAAAATTCACTGACCATCCAATAGGAGTTAGCAGAAATCCAAACGGTAATTGCCAAATTATGGCATAATTCTGAAACGTATTGTCTAGTTCTATAGGCAATTACGATTGATATGATTAGGGTGGGTATAATCATAACAGTTCCCAACCATTTTAAACTTAAACACCATGCTACGTCTTTGAATAGCCAAAAAACGATATGTAGGTTTTCCATCTTTCTATACTTCAATGGAATATTGTATTGATTATTTTGTACCGTTGGGGATTGCTCCATGCCTATTTTATTTGAGGCACAATATTAATTTTTTGTAACCAATTAGCGGCTTAAAATATTTTTGAATCGTTGTACATCGGCCAATGGGTGTAAAGGTTTACCATTAATCATATGTTGCGCGAGCTGATGCGCAAAATAGGGAGCAAGGCTACAACCCTTGGTGCCAGTTCCATTTAATACGCCTATGTTTTTTTGCACTGGATGAAAGCCTACAAAAGGTCTCCGTTCCACATTGGCTGGCCTCTCTGAAGCTAAATGGTCTACTATTTCAAAGGGAAGCTTTAGCCAATTTTGTAACTGTTGGGTTGATTTGTCGTAAAAAGATTGGGTGGGTTGTAAATGCTCATATTTCCATTCATAAGTAGATCCTATCCAAAACAAGTCTTCTTTCCATGGAACTATACTGATACCTTGTTTAAATATATAATTTCTAGGCAAGTCTGGAATTGATGCAATTAGGGCTTCTCCTTTATTGCTCGCATAGGGCAGTAATTCAAAATATGGATTATTGATTCCCCCAGTTCCTTCGCAAAAAATAATTTGATTGGCTTTAACCCCTTTCCATTCTACCCCATTTGGCTGAATGATGCAATCATCCCACTCAAATTTTTCTTCTATCAAGACATTTTGTAGGATTAATTTTTTTCTGAATGCAATAAGCATTTCTTGTAGTTGAATTAACCAACATGGATGAATTTCTCCAACACCAAATAGCAAATGAAAATACGGCTCCCATATTTGTTCATCCACCACACTTAAGTATTCCTTTTCTTTAAGTAATCTTTCTGAAAACGCAATCTTGTTTTGTGGGGTAGCGTGAAAGTCAAGAATATTGCATTGAGCAATTAAATGAACACCCAATTCTTTGCCTAATTCGGTATAAGCATCTACTGCAAATGGCATGAATAGCTCTATTTCCCAGGTACGTACAATTCTTCTTCCTGTTACCGGATTAATCACCCCGCTGGCTACTTTGGTTGCACTGTTGGGTCTAGATTCGTCTATTACCATAACCTGTTGTCCTGCCTTCATCAGATTCCAACTCAGCATAGTGCCGCATAATCCTTGTCCTATAATGATTGTATCAACCTGCATAGTGTTATTGTTCTATTCTTAGTTTTATGGCATTGGAGTTAGCATTGAAAGCAGGTGCATACATACTTTGTATACTTGCAAAACCAGCCGTGTACAATCCTTTATGCGTTGCTCTTATGGTATAAGTAAATTGGTAATTCCCCTTTGGTAAATAGTTGAAGAAATAATTATTACTTACATCTTTGGTGCTTTGATAATAAAATAAATTTTCTTGAAAGCGGTATCCACTCAGTTGACTGGTTGGTTCTGTTGCAGCGGGTCTTAAATCTTTTAAATGAACATAATCCATGTCTCTGTCAACTTTGATGGATAAGGATACCATCATTAATTCTCCTAGCTTTACGGGTTCATTTTCATTTAAGTCGACCCATTTATTATTTCTTTCAACTAATATTTTTTTAGTAATCATCATCGGTCCTTTACTGGCAGTGATTTCATCCATATTCGCTAAATATTGCCAGTAAATACTTCCATAGGAGGGTTGATCGGAGACCAAATTTTGCGTGGCAGTTGTTATGGTTATATTTCCCATTTCAGGTTTTACTTTTTCTCCTTCAATTCTCTTTTTAAAATAACCTGACCCTTCCATGGCTTTTTCTGTTGCAGTTCCAATGGTTGTTTTACCTAGCTCTATTCTCACTGCTCGCTTATTATTCATCCAATGTTGACCATTTGCTACCAAACTGTATACTGCATCAGCAGTGGCAATTCCAGATCCCCAATGATTGGTCTCTTTATTCAAGATTAACCAAGTAAGCATTGCATTGATTTGCTTTAGGTATGGTTGATTAGGTAGTTGGCTATTGATTTCGTTAAAGCAATCAATCATCATGCTTTGGTGAACTATTGGCATTGCATACCAACGCGAAGTCAATCTGTTTTTCCAATACATTCCTTGTTGGGAATTTATGACCGTATTTTCTAATAAAGCTTTTATTATTTTATTCGCCAAATTAGGTTCATTGTTTCTTTGTGCAATTAATGCTACCATTGCTTGGCCATAGTGGTTTTGTTTAGTCCAACTATTTTGGGCTATTTGCCAATAAACTTTGTACGCACTATCATTCTGTATGATATGTTCTCTATAAAAACTTCTCATGAATAAATAGTCCAATTGATAGCTGCTTATTTGTGTTGGTTTACTCTTTTTATATTCATACCTAATGGCTTCATCAGTAAATGCCAATGCCTTCATTAAAATAGGTTTTAACCGAGCAGCGATTGATGGCGTGATTGCTCCAATTCTTTTTAATTTACCTATACCAGTTAATATATAGCGGGTGATGTATTCATCTGAACGCCCACCTTCAAACCAACTAAAGCTACCATCTGGTAATTGTAGTTTTTCCAATTGAACCAACCAGGCCTCGTTTTCTTTTGTTATGGTTTGGAAATCCATTTGATT
>JBKBWE010000029.1:0-16554 GCA_046289145.1 Sediminibacterium sp. | reverse complement strand
TGTTAATTAGTGGCAAAAGGTCTTCCTTTTTAACCATGGGTTTTATTTAGTGTGCAAAATTAACAAAATCAATGGTTTCTGCCGATTTAAATACGATAAAACTGGCTTATTCACTAATAAGTAGGGCAGCGGTAGCTCTGTAAATTGAAAGAAATACCCACTTTAATGGTTGCGAAAGCATCTGCTTTAAGGCTATTCCCCCTTTGGCGGCCTTTAACGCCTATTGAAGCGCCTGTTTCGTAACTTCTATCTTGCAATAAAAAAGCGGGGCTTGGTGAGCCATCTGGCAATGGCGCAAATGCATCTGGAGCATAGGTTTGGCCGCTTACGTCGTCTAAAAAGTCTGTATTGGTAAATCGATAAATAAGCTCTGCAAAAACATTGGTTCTTGCATTTAGCGCATATTTGGCGCCAAAAGTAAAAGGAATACTGATGGCAATTGGATTATATACCGGTCTGTCTAAATAAAGTGAAGATCCCTGCCCTTCTGTACCTAATAATCGCAAAAAATATTTTTGACCGCCTAAATAAGCATAGGGATCATAGGAAAAAGCACCAATTCCAAGGCCTATATAAGGAGTAAAGCTAAAAGCTTCAAACCCTGGCTGAAATCGGAAAAAATTAAAATCGCCAGAAATACCCGCTTCCCAAACATTACTATTGAAGCTTAGGTTTCTAGCTCTTTGAACGTCATTGTTGCTGTATCTGTCCGAATATCCCAATAAAGCATACTCTCCAGATAAACGAACACTGATATAGTTGTTGATTTGCTTTCTATAAAAAATACCAAAAGCAGTTTTGGGCCTATTGAATCTTATTTCAGGATTTAAATCTCCAAAATAATGCCCCATCCCAATCCCAATACCAATTTCTCCAGAATGCTGAAAGCTTTCCATCAACTGGGCTTTAGCCGAAGTGCCGGCTACAAATAAGGCTGTTGCAACTAAAAGCTTTTTCAACATAAATATTGGGTTCAATGGATGCTATTGTAAAATAGCAACAAAAATCATTATCTAAATTGTTAATTTCTTTTATCAAGACCCCAAGTAAGCTTGGTTCGCAGCGTAGAAAGAAAAGTATTTTCGTTTAATCTTATTAAACTAATGTTAAAAGCCTCTTTTCTTACGGCCAATTGAACCGATTTAGGTACCAATTCTCTTCTTGCATCTAAAGCAACAATGAACTCATCGGCCCTACCTTCCACTTCAAAAGAAATAATATTATTATCGGGAATCACAATAGAACGAACATTCAAATTATGCGGACAAATAGGCGTAATAACAAGACTGGAAGAATCTGGAAATAAAATAGGACCATTACAGCTCAAATTATATCCGGTAGATCCAGTGGGTGTTGAAACAATTAATCCATCTGCCCAATAGGTATTCAAAAACTCCCCATTCATATAAGTATGAATTTTAATCATGGGAGAAGTATCTTTTTTGTGAATAGTAAATTCATTCAATGCAAAAGGAGCGTCTGCAAACAAAGGGGTATTGGAATCTAGGTGGATCAGGGTTCGCTTGTCTATGATAAAAGTATGATTCACCAAAGCATCTACTGCGGTAGCCAGTTCTTCTCTACTAATACTGGCTAAGAATCCTAACCTTCCAAAATTAATACCCAATACGGGAATATTTTTTTCTCTTATTAGCGTGATGGTATCTAACATAGTACCATCTCCGCCTAAACTGATTACACAATCAACCGATTCACCTAAGTCTTCATAACCAGAAAATTGTTGAATCTTATTGCAAAGCTCTTGTGGAATATTAAATTGCTCAAACAATGTATTGAACAACAATATTTCGGTATCGTGCCTATTTAATTCTTCTAATAAAATTAATAATGGATTTTCTTGCTCTATATCTAAACCACGACTATAAATGGCAACTTTCATGAGGGGAATTTTAATTGACTACATGTTGAGATAAGAAAGCAAGTGCTGATAATTTTCTTTCAGCTCATTGGCATATTCTTCTTCTCCATAAAAATGTCTTACTGCATAATCGTATCGTTGAAATGTGGCAACAATATCAGACACTTCTATTCTATTAATCTTAATCGTTATTACAACTAAGCCTGTTGCGGCTTCAGTATAAGTATTCAGCTGCGTAATGTAGGCATCATTTGTTTCAACCAATCTACTTAATTCACCAAATGAAAAATTGCGCTTATCGGTTTCTAAAACAATGATGGCACCCTTGTCTTCATTGCCTAAAAAAGTAGACATGCCTTTTAAGAATTCCTTAGTAAGTAACACGCCTTGTAATTCCATTTGAGCACTAACTACTGGCAATAAGGAAAGTTCATAAGCAGCAATTTGTTTCAATGCGCCCAAAAAATGTTCTTCTTGATGAATAGAGTACCGCTTCAATATTTCGGGGTCAGATAAATGCATATCTGCATCTATTGCATCTAATAAATCTTCTTTAGATACTAAGCCAACATATTTTTCTTCACTTAATACAGGTAAATGCAACACATCATAATCGTCCATTAACTGCAAAGCAAATGATGGCTTATCCGAAATATTCAGTGAGGGGAAACTGGTATTTAATAATTGAGATACGATCATTCAATTACAAATGTACAAAATGAATTACGCAACAGCGTTAGTTTAACCCTTGTGTTTATCTAAAAATGCACATAATATACTGTTAAACTCAACTGGAACTTCCATCATAGGAGCGTGCCCGCACTTATCTACAAAATGCAATTCGCTATTGGGAATCAATTTATTGAACTCTTTTCCTACAAATGGAGGGGTAATGGTATCGTTATTCCCCCAAATTAAACAAGTAGGTTGCTTAATTTGATTCAATTCTTCGCCTAAGTTATTTCTAATAGCACTTTTTGCTAAAGCAATGATTTTAATTACTTTAACTCGACTATTGGTTATTTCAAACACTTCATCTACCAGCTCTTTAGTAGCCATTTCAGGATCATAAAAAGTAAGTTGGGTTTTCTTTTTTATATACTCGTAGTCTCCACGTTTAGGATAACTGTCTCCCATGCCATTCTCGAACAATCCGCTGCTTCCAGTTAGCGTAAGCGTTTTTATTTGCTCAGGATGTTTTAAAACATGCACCAATGCAACATGTCCACCCAATGAATTTCCTAATAAATGAATATTGGAATAACCCCTAGTTTCAATGAATTTGTTTACAAATTTTTGTAAACCACCTACACTGGTATGAAATATATCTAAATCAAATAAAGGCAAAATGGGTACCACTACTTTGTAGTTCTTACGAAAATGCTCAATCAGGTCGGCAAAATTGCTCATAGCACCAAATAAACCGTGCAGAAGCAACAAGGTTTCTCCCTCCCCTTCTTCAATAAATTTAAACTTGTCAACTTCTTTTAGCTCGTAGTTCATTGGGTTATTTTTCTTTTGGCCTAGCAATTCTTGCTAAAGTAGTTAAAATACTAGAGATTTTTAAGTGATATTTTTATTAATTGAACCAAAAAAATTAGTCAAATCGGTGAACATATCTTTAAAAAACGGAATGATTTTACCCAATGCTTCTACCGAATAAGGTCCCCAAAAATGAATATAGGGGTAAGTAGTAGAAGCAGCGGCAGCATCGGGTTTAAGCAACTGCATTTTTTCTGCATAAAAAATAATCACACTAAAAACAGTAAGGTTTAAAAGGGCATATAAAATAACGCCACCTAATTTATTGACCCATCCTAACAAAGACAACTCTAATGCTTGTTCTAACACCGCTCCCAGAATTCTTACTGCTATAAAAACGGCCAACATAATTACTATAAATGCTAAAAAAGGCAGCCAGGTAGCTGCAATGTTAACCGTATTACCCAACCATCCTGCCACCCATGTGCTCAACTTTAATGCAGCTGCTAGTCCTATAAAAACTGCTGCAAATGAAAGTGCTGCCACAACTAATCCTTGTTTTAACCCTTTTATTAAAGCAAGAACCAGCAATGCCAGCACCATAATATCTAAAAACATAAAGGCTATTTGCTTAATAACGCTTTAACTGCAGCTGCAATTGCCTTACCGTCTGCTTTGCCTGCTAATTGTTTAGATGCAACTCCCATCACTTTTCCCATATCAGCTGCAGAAGAAGCCCCGGTTTCTGCTATAATTGAAGCTACAGCAGCATCCAACTCTTCTTGGGTTAATTGCTTAGGTAAGAATTGTTCAATTACCGTAATTTCTTCTGTTTCCTTTTGCGCTAAATCGGCCCTGTTTTGTTGTTGGTATATTTCTAAAGAATCTTTACGTTGTTTTACTAATTTTTGCAACAACTTTTGCTCTTGTTCTTTTGTAATTTGACCATTTGCTCCTGGCTCTGTTTTGGCTTTAATAATTTCGGCCTTTATAGCTCTTAAACCTCTTAATAAGGCTTCATCTTTGGCTTTCATGGCATCTTTCATGCCACCCATTACCTTTTCTTCTAAGCTCATGGTGATTTATTTATTTTGATTTAATTGAGATTCACGAAACTTCTTATAAAATTCCTTTGCATGGTTTTTCATGCCTACTACCAAATCTTGTTGTTGAGTTGCTCTTAAATAGGTGTCGGCCATACCCATCATTGTTTGGTAATAAAAATCGGCCATTTCATCAACCATCATATCTTTTGTCCAAAGATCAATGCGCATAGCAGATTTATCGGCGCCATCCCAAAATGCCAACATCATTGCTTTGGCATCTTGTTTTACATCAGCTGTGCTGTCAGATGCAGACCAGTCAATATGTTGAGGCACTTTATTTTCATCTAAAGTAACATTTACAGAAATAGTAGATTGCTTCATATTCATCATTTAAAGTGGCGCAAAACTAAGACGAAACTGCTTTTGTAGCGAGTATTTCCTCCCAAAATAGCTGGGCGGCTTTTTCCCAACTAAAAAGAGCAGCTCTTTCTAACCCTTTTTGAATCAATTTTTCGCGCATTTGTTCATTACGGTAAAGCTGTTGCATTTGTTCAGCAATAGTTTCAGGCTTAGCGGCATCTGCATACAAAACAGCGTCTCCACCCACTTCTGGCATGCTCGAATTATTTCCAACAACAACCGGCACGCCCGATTGCATGGCTTCCACAATCGGCAGCCCAAATCCCTCAAAATGGGTTACATACAATGCTGCATAAGCAGCGCCAGTAAGCTTTTGTAAAATGGGTTCTTCTACATAACCCGTTAGCACAACGTCATTGCGGTATTTATATGTTTTCAATTTTTCTACAAAATCTTGGTATTGCCATGCAAGCCTGCCTGCAAAAACCAACTTCATATTACTCTTATGCCATTTCTTAAAAAGCGAAAACGCTTTTAAAATATGCATCATATTTTTTCGGGGATTAATGCCTCCTACACACAAAAAATATTCATACCCTTCGGTATACGCTTCTTTTACCTGCTCTTTTTCTTCCCAACTAAGTGGAATAAATCCACTACGTGCAGCCCCACTAATCACGGTTGGGTCTAATCGTAGTTTAGGGTAAGATTGAATAATATCCTCTTTAGAAAATTCGGAAACCGTAACAACTCGTTTAGCTTTTTTTAAAAAGCGGGGAGTCATTGCTGCATAATGCCAGCGCTGGGTCCAACTAATATGCTTAGGAAAATGTTTGAAAGCTAAATCGTGCACCACCATTAATTGTGGTATGCCACTACTAATACTACAAAAGCCATATGGCTGAACCCATACATCGGCTTTCAATTTTTTTACCGCCAATGCCGCACTAATATTGTACCAATAAAAAAAGGCAGGAATATGTCTGGCAGCGGGAGCAACAGTAATAGATTGAACATTGGGTCCTGAAATTAAATCAGCAGCATGAGGCCGATCATAAATAAATACAAACTGATGCTGGGGATATTGATTAACCAACAATTTAAAGATAGAGACTGTATAATGACCGTACCCTTCTAAATTGGCTGAATTAAAAAAAATAGCATTTACTGCAATAGTCATGATGCAAAATTAACTGCTAATAAAAACTAATCGTGTACATCTGTTACACCACCAGAAACGGTAAACTTCATTGCATCAGCAGCGCCAATATTGGGAAGCGGTTTTACTTTATGGCTAGGAACAAAATAAGTAATCCCTGAAATGGCATAGGAATGAGGAACATAAACCGTTACATGATTTTCCAAACCAAAATCTATACTGCTTTGTTGGGTGATAAATCCAATTCTCCAAATATCGGCACCGTCTACATTTACTAAAACTGGTTGATTAAATTTCTTTTTATTGCCAGCAAAAGCTTCTAAAAAATCTTTTACAGAAGAATAAATGAATTTGATACCTGGTGTTTTTTCCAAAACCGTGTCTAACAATGCAACCAATCGATTGATTGCAAATAAAGAAGAAAGCCAACCAACCAATAAAACCAAGGCAATTACTACCAAAAAACCTAATCCTGGCATTCTAATAATATTGCCATTTGCATCTCTTTGCGCTAAATTAGGCGCTACATTTCTAATAATGCTGGGCAATATATCGTCTACAACATTGAATAAACTGATTACTACCCAAATAGTTATGCCAATAGGTGCCAATACAATTAAACCCTGGAAAAAATATTGCAGTAAGCGTTTTAACAAAGACTTGAAGGTCATAATGCCTGCAAGATACAGCAAGTAATGCAGTTGAGCCTGTTTACCACTTATCCAAGATATATAGCGTTTAACAATAATTTAATGAAAAATAAAGGTTGGAAACTTTGGTTACGAAAATAGTTTCCCTAGTTTTGCCCTCCGAAATTATCAATATGGAGCAAAGAATTGTAGAAAAAGCCCAGGAACTCTTTTTCCGATATGGATTAAAAAGTGTTACTATGGACGATATCGCATCCAACTTGGGCGCCAGCAAAAAGACTATATATCAATACTTTAAAGACAAGGATCATTTAGTAGATGCAGTTGTTCAAAGAGAAATTGAGCAAGACATGCACGAATGCACCAGTATTGCCTGCAGTTGCGACAATGCAGTTCAAGAAGTTTTCAGGGGATTCGAAATGTTACAAGAAATGCTCACCACCATGAACCCTGCAATCATTTTTGAAATGCAGAAATACCATCCGGAAGCCTATAAAAAAATGAATGCACACAAGAATAAGTTTTTTGTGAACATCATGAAAGAGAACCTGATAAAGGGAATTAAAGAGGGTTACTACAGAGAAGATATTAATGTAGAAGTAATAGCACGTTACAGAGTGGAAAGTATTTTCCTAGGGTTTAACCCAGAAATTTTTACGCAAAGCAAGTTCACACTTGTTCAAGTTGAGATGGAATTAATGGAACATTTTCTGTACGGAATATGTACCCCGAAAGGACAAAAACTAATTACCAAATATAAACAGCAAAGAGAAAAATAAACAATATGCACACCAAAATTAAATTAATCGCACTGCTTTGCATGATGGCAACGATGCAAACCGCAATGGCACAAAAAGCCAATCGGTACGAATTCAGTATAGAGCAAGCAGTAGCTTATGCAAAAAAGAACAACGTGCAAGTAAAAAATGCATTATTGGCCATTCAAGCACAAATGCAAACCAATAAAGAAATTACTGCTTCTGCGTTACCTACCATTTCAGGTAGTATTGGAACACAACATTTACCCAACGTTGCAGTTCAAACCTTACCCAACTTTATTTCTCCAGCCACCTATCAAGTGTTGATTGACCAAGGTGTTAAAGATGGCAATGGTAATCCTATAAAAATGCCGAATGACTTTGGATTTATTGCGGCACAGTTTGGAACCAAATGGAATGCGAGTGCAGGTGTTTCATTACAGCAATTACTATTTGATGGACAAGTGTTTATTGGACTACAAGCCAGAAAAGCATCCATCGATTTTCAAGAAGCAGCTGCAAGAGTTACTGAAGAAAATATCAAAACCAATTTATACAAAGTCTATTATCAATTAGTAGTAAGTAAAACCCAAATTGAGTTATTAGATGCAAATATTAAAAGACTAGAAAAACTAGACTATGATGTAAAAGCATTGTATAAAAATGGATTTGCAGAAAGAATTGATATTGATAAAATTGCTGTACAGTTAAATAACTTAAGCACCGAAAAAATAAAAGCCCTTAACGGCATTGCAATGGGATATATAGGTTTAAAGACCTTAATGGGAATGCCTGTAACAGACACTTTAGTTTTAACGGATACTTTAGACTATACACAAATTAAAGAAGACATTACAAAGGGGGATTATAACTACGAGGATCGCAGAGATTTTCAATACCTAAGTTCTGCTAAACAATTGAATGCATTTAACGTAAAACGATACGAATTAAGCAAACTACCAACGGTAGCATTAGGCGCTAATTATAGTAAGTTGGCTCAAAGAAATCAATTCAACTTTTTTGGCAAAGGAGATTGGTTTACTTCTTCTTCTATTGGGGTGAATATTGCCGTACCCATTTTTAGCGGATTTGCTAAAGATGCAAGAATTAAAAAAGCAAAAATTGAATTGGAGCAAACTAATAATCAGTTAGAAAACTTAAAACTGAATATAGATCAATCAGTAGAGCAAGCAAGATTAAAATACAAAACGGCTATTGCAACATTAGATTTTCAAAAAAACAATATGGCATTAGCGGAAAAAGTTTACCAGCAAACAAAGAAAAAATACGAAGCAGGTACCGGATCAAATACTGAAATAAATGCTTCAGACGTAGACTTAAAAGCTGCTCAAACCAATTATATGAGTGCGTTATACGATGCCATTATAGCAAGAGTTGATTACTTAACTGCAATAGGAAAATTATAAAAACATTAAACCATAAACAATGAGAAAAACAATCTATTTATTACATATCCTAACATCAATCGCTATACTTAGCAGTTGTGGCAGTGATAGCAAACAAGGGAACGACCTTGCTTCAAAAAAAGCTGCTTTAGAAAAATTAAAAACTGAACAGAACGCACTAGCTGAAAAGATTGGGGTTTTACAAAATGAAATCAATGTATTAGATACAGCCAATGCTGGAGCTAATGCCAAATTAATTAATATCACTCCGGTAGCAAGAGAAAACTTTGTTCACTATATAGACTTACAAGGAAATATTACCTCAGATAATATATCATATGTTTCTCCTAGAATGGGTGGAGGACAAGTAAGAGCTATTTATGTTAAAAGAGGAGATATTGTAACTAAAGGACAACAGTTAATCAAGTTAGACGATGCGGTGATTAGACAATCAGTTATTGCTGCTCAAAAATCTATTGAAACAGTAAAAAGTCAATTAAGCTTTGCAAAAGATTTATACAATAGACAGAACAATCTTTGGAAAGAAGGAATTGGAACTGAAGTTCAATTAATTTCTGCCAAAAACAATGTACAGTCTTTAGAGCGCCAATTGGCTGCTGCAGAGGAACAAATAAAAGTTACAGAAGAGCAGTTACGCGCAACTAATATTCTTGCAGATGTAAGTGGTATAGTAGACGAGCTAAATGTAAGAGTAGGAGAAATTTTTGTAGGTCTTGCAGGAATTACCCCGCAAATAAAAATCGTGAATACCCAGAATATGAAAGTGGTTACACGTGTTCCAGAAAACTATAGCAATAGAATTAAAGCAGGAGCTAATGCAATCATTAGCTTACCCGACTTAAATAAAGAATTTAAAGCAACTGTAACAACAGCTAGCAGATCTATTGATGCCAATACTAGAAGCTTCGACGTAGAAATAAAGATTCCGTATGATGCCAATATAAGACCCAATCAACTGGCTCAAGTGAAGTTTCAAGACTATGAAGTACCCAATGCAATTTCAATAAATGTAAATACTGTTCAAACAGAAGAGAAGGGTAAGTATGTATATGTTGCCGTTCAGGAGGGCAAAAAATTAGTTGCTCGCAAGAAAATGATTACGGTAGGTGAACTTTATGGCAAGTTAATAGAAGTAAAAACAGGTCTTAACGAGAAAGACTTACTGATTACGGAAGGATATCAGAATATTTATGATGGACAAACTGTAAAGGTTTTAGCACAATAAAAACATTTAAGCATGAATTTCATTGAAGGCATAGCCAAAAAATTCAAAGAGTTTAAACCCACCAGTTGGGCCATTGACAATAGAACGGCAGTGTATGTGATCACTATATTAATTTCATTATATGGATTAAACAAGTTCACAACCCTCCCAAAAGAACAGTTTCCGGATATTGTAGTTCCTACCATATCTATTACCACCGTATATTTTGGTAATTCACCTAAAGACATTGAAAACTTAGTAACCCGACCAATTGAAAAACAATTGAAGGGCATCAGTGGTGCTAAAGTGAACAAAATTCAATCAACTTCACAACAAGACTATAGCTTGATAGTGGTTGAATTTGATACAGATATCAAACCAGAAATTGCTAAAATAAAAGTAAAAGATGCGGTAGATAAGGCACAAACAGACTTACCTACCGATTTAACTTCTTTACCCAATGTTCAAGAGTTTTCAATTAGTGATCAACCCATCATGTTCGTTAATATAAGTGGCGATTTTGATGGTATTAAGCTAAAACAATATGCCGACAAATTACAAGATCGATTTGAAGAACTAAAAGAAGTAAACCGTGCAGAGATAGTAGGGGCACCAGAACGTGAAATTCAAATCAATATAGATCCAGCAAAATTAGCAGCAGCTAAACTCACATTTAGGGATATTGAAAGTGCAGTTAATTTAGAGAATAAAGATATTAGTGGCGGATTGGTAGAAGTAGGGACCATGAAGCGTAATATTAAAATTAAAGGGCAGTTTACCAGTGCCTATGATATGCAGCATATTCAAATCAAGAATGTAAATGGAGCACCTATTTATTTACAAGATGTTGCGCAAATTATAGATACAGTAAAAGAAACCGAGAGTTATGCCCGATTAGATGGCGAAAACGTTATCACGGTTAATATTGTAAAAAGAGCTGGAGAAAATTTAATTAATACCGCAGATGGTATTAATAAAATTGTTGCAGAAATGCAACAGAGTGAAGAGTTACCTAAAAACCTTAAAGTAGTAATTACAGGTGACCAAAGTAAAGGTACCAAAACCTCTTTTAATGAATTGGTGAATACCATTATCATTGGATTCATTTTGGTATTATTGATTTTGATGTTCTTTATGGGGGTAACCAATGCATTCTTTGTGGCACTAAGCGTACCACTTTCTGTATTCGTTTCCTTTATGTTTTTACCATTGGGTGAATTAATAGCAGGTGGCGCAATCACACTCAACTTCATTGTACTCTTTGCTTTATTGTTTGGATTGGGAATTATTGTAGATGACGCAATTGTGGTTATTGAAAACACCCATAGAATTTATAATAATGGCAAAGTAAAAATTGTACGATCAGCAAAAGAAGCAGCAGGAGAAGTATTTATTCCAGTGTTAGCAGGAACAGCTACTACTTTAGCGCCATTCTTCCCGCTATTACTATGGAAGGGCATTATTGGGAAGTTCATGATATACTTACCCATCATGCTTATATTAACATTGGCAGCATCATTGGTGGTTGCGTTTTTTATCAACCCTGTATTTGCGGTGAGCTTTATGAAGCCTGAAGGGCGAGAATTTGAATCTCCTAAAAATGCCATCTTCAAAAAATGGTGGTTCTGGGGTTCAGCTATACTAGGTGTTTTATTTAATATAGCAGGCTGGCATGGGTTTGGTAATTTCTTAATCTTTATGATGGGCTTAATCGTATTGGAAAGATATGTGCTTAGAAATATCATTCACTTTTTCCAAGAAAGAGCCCTACCTGGTTTAATGAACCGTTATGAATCATTATTGAAATACATATTGGTTAGGAAAAGACCAGTGTATTTATTAATAGGATTATTTGTTTTATTCCCTATCTCATTAATCTTATTGATTCTTAGAGATAATCCTAAACCTTTCTTCCCTAGTGGTGATCCAAAATTCGTGTACGTGTACTTAAAAATGCCCATTGGTACCAAATCTCAAACCACTGATTCTGTTTTGAGAATATTAGAAGGAAGGGTATATAAAATTCTAGGAAACGAACAACCTGGCAAAGAAGGCAGTATTGTAGAAAGTGTAATTTCAAACGTTGCCGTTGGAGCAAATAATCCTAGAGACAACAATAGAAGTACACAAACCCACTTAGGAAGAATACAAATTTCTTTTGTTGAATTTGAACAAAGGCATGGCAAAAGCTCAGCCCCCATTCAAGAAGAAATCAGAAAACAAATGAAAGGTATTCCAGGTGGTTCTATAGAAGTAAGACAAGAAGATGCAGGACCACCCACTGAACCTCCTGTAAATATTGAAGTTTCTGGAGACAATTTTGATGCCTTAGCAAAAACAGCTATTCAATTACAAAACCATTTAGACACTAATAGAATTGCAGGAATGCAAAACTTAGAAATGGATGTAGACTTGAATAATCCTGAAATTACCGTTAATATAGATAGACAACGTGCTTTAGCAGAAGGAGTGAGTACTGCACAAATTGGAATGGAATTAAGAACAGCTGTATTTGGTAAAGAAGTGAGCAAACTAAAAGACGACGAAGATGAATATAAAATTCAGTTACGTTTAAATGCTAAATCTAGAAACGATATCAATGAGTTAATGAATATGCGTATTGTATTCAGAGATTTCACTTCTGGAGCAATCAAACAAATTCCATTAAACAGTGTGGCTACATTGGAATATACCAATACCGCAGGTGGAGTTAAAAGAAAGAATTTAAAAAGAACCATTCAAATTCAATCTGCAGTAACAGACCCTTCATTAACACCTGAAATTAATAAGGCTTTGGCTAAAAAGATTGAAGAATTTAAAGCCAAAACTCCCATACCAGCAGATATAACTATTAAACAAACAGGAGAAGGAGAGCAACAAGCAGAAACCAGTGCATTCTTAGGAACTGCATTATTAAGTGCATTACTCATTATCTTTTTAATATTGGTATTACAGTTCAATAGTTTAAGTAAACCGTTTATTGTATTGACCGAAATATTCTTCTCTATCATTGGTGTATTCTTAGGATATGCATTAACAGGAAAGAGTATGGCTACCATCATGGTAGGGGTTGGTATCATAGGTTTAGCGGGCATTGTAATTAAGAATGGTATTTTACTCATCGAATTTACCGATGAGTTAAGAGGACGTGGATACAAAACAAGGGAAGCAGCTATTGAAGCAGGAAAAATCAGGATTATTCCAGTATTGTTAACTGCATTAGCAACCATCATGGGTATGTTACCTTTGGCAGTAGGATTCAATATTGATTTCGTGTCTATGTTCACACATTTAGATCCTAAGATTTTTATTGGTGGCGACTCTGTAGTATTCTGGGGACCTTTAGCTTGGACCATTATTTATGGATTAATATTCTCATTCTTCCTCACCTTAATAATGGTACCAAGTATGTACTTAATATCTGAAAGATTAAGAAGACCAATGGAAAGATTTTATGGAACCAAGTATGTAGCATTATTTGGATTTACCGGACCACTCTTCTTTATTTTTGTAGGAATAATGTTTGGCGTAAGAAAAATTCAAGGAAAGAAAGTTTGGATGGGAGAACAAAAACTTATTTTAGTAAAAAATTAGAATATGCGAAATCACGAAATAGACTACCGCATTTTTGGAGAAGAAATGCAATATGTAGAAGTAGAATTAGACTACAATGAAACTGCTATTGCAGAACCAGGCGCATTCATGATGATGGATGATGGAGTTGTGATGGAAACCATGTTTGGAGATGGGTCTCAACAAAACAATAGCATTTTTGGAAAGCTTTTAAATGCAGGAAAAAGAATGCTCACGGGCGAAAGCTTGTTCATGACCGCATTTACCAATGTTAACCATGGTAAGCGCAGGGTAAGTTTTGCTTCCCCCTATCCTGGGAAAATCATCCCACTAGATTTATCAGCATACAACAACAGAATTATTTGTCAAAAAGATAGTTTTCTATGTGCAGCTAAAGGAGTGAATGTAGGAATTGAATTTCAACGAAAACTGGGTACAGGATTATTTGGTGGAGAAGGATTCATCATGCAAAAATTAGAAGGTGATGGCATGAGTTTTTTACACGCAGGAGGTCATGTATTCAAAAGAGATTTACATCCTGGAGAAACCCTGAAAATTGATACTGGTTGCATAGTAGGTTTTACCTCTGGTGTAAACTATGATATTCAATTTGTAGGGGGGATTAAAAACACCTTATTTGGAGGGGAGGGATTATTTTTTGCCACCCTTACCGGACCTGGAACTGTTTGGATACAGACTTTACCAATCAGCCGTTTAGCAGGTAGAATTTTGCAATACGGAGTAGGGGCTCGTAAAGAGGAAGGAAGTATACTAGGAGGATTAGGTAATATTTTAGATGGAGATGGCAAATGGTAATCAAGATGCTTTTAAAACAACAATACCATTGCGAATAGCATAAAGGATTAAGCCGGCCGAATTTTTCGAGCCGGTTTTTTCTTGCAAAGATTGGCGATAAGCTTCTATTGTTCTCAAACTCATGTTTAATTGATCTGCAATTTCTTTACTGGTATATTCAGAACAAATTAATTGCAGGATCAACTTCTCTTTATCAGATAATTGAATGGATACATTTTTCTGATGTGGAAGATACCTACCACTCGCTATCAGTTCACGTAAACGATTGGTCGTTGCCTTACAATAGAAAGTATTGCCTTCGCTAACAGCATAAATTGCATCAATTAATTCTTCTCTTTTACAAGTCTTTATTAAATAGGCTTTAATACTAAGAGCCATTGCATCTAAGAGTAATTGATCATTTTGAACTGAACTCAAAACAATCATATTACTATTTGAAGCGTGTTGTTTTAAAAAATTAGCAAGCCAAGAAATAGACAGTCCTGGATAGTCTGAATCCATTAATACTATATCAGGTTGGAAATCAATAATAGTTTCTTCTACTGATTTATTATGCTGAGCCTGATCAATCCATTCAATAGATTGTTGGCTCTCCATTAAATGCTTAACCCCATCGGTAAAAATTTCCTGATGGTCTAGAATAAAAATCCTGATTATAGTTTCAGCGTTATTCATGCCAATCCTATTTTTTTAATTGCTCGTGAAGAATATGGTATTTTTCTAGAAGAGTGATGTACTTATTTTGCAATGTTTGAATTATTGCATTGGCTTCTTGTAAGTTTTTGGGTCTAGCTTCAAGTAAATAATTGGGTATAGATTCAGTTGCGTTTAACTCTCCTAATTCTGTTACATAATCTGCTAAATTAACATTCAAAACTTTAGCATATTTCACCATCAAATCAATTGATAATTCAGGGTCTTCTGCATGATTGTAGTAACTAGAACGACTAATACCAACCCTTTGAGCAAGTTTGGAAATAGCAATCCCATTTGCTTTTACTAATTCTTTAAGCAAGTGCCCTCGATGCTGTTTTTTTCTATTGTTTTTCAATAGCGTAAAGAAATAAACAATAGTGTTTAATTAATTGGGCAATTAAAAGTATAAATTGGACACTTATGTTTAAAATGGGGCTTACAATCGCTTCAAGCCTTCTACTGCTTTTTCTAAAGTGCTTTCTTTTTTAGCAAAACAAAAGCGCAATACTTTGTTGTCTTGACCATTCTGATAGAATGCAGAAACCGGAATAGTAGCCACACCAAATTCTTTGGTAAGAGTGATGGCCAACTCTTTATCGGATACTTGGCTAAAATGCCCGTAGCTATAGCATTCAAAATAACTTCCATGAGAAGGAATACAGGTGAATGGGGTTTCACGCATTAAGGTTCTAAAATAATCTCTCTTAGCTTGTATTTGTGTGCCCAATTGTAGGTAAGCATCTGCGTTTTGGATATACGTAGTTAATGCAACTTGCTGTGGGGTATTGCAACAAAAACAATTGAACTGATGCACTTTTCTAAACTCTTTCATTAAGTGTGCAGGTGCCATACAATAACCCAATTTCCAACCTGTACAATGATAGGTTTTACCAAATGAAAAACAAACAAAACTCCTTTCGAATAAAGCAGGATACCTCAAAATACTTTGGTGTTCGATCCCATCAAAAATTAAATGCTCATATACTTCATCACTTAATATTAAAATATTGGTGCCCTCAACTATACTTGACAAAGTTTGCATATCAGTTGCAGACAACACGGCACCCGTTGGATTATGGGGTGAGTTGATCATGATTATTCTTGTGCGAGGCGTAATTTTTGTTTTTACTACTTCCCATGGTATGGCATAATTAGGATATTCCAATTGTATGGGAACAGCAATCGCTTTGTTTAATTCAATGGTAGGTATATAACAATCATAAGCAGGCTCAAACAAAATGACTTCATCTCCAGGTTGTAATACAGTGGTGAGTGCGGTATAGATAGCATAGGTACCTCCAGGTGTTACGGTAATTTCACTCGTTGCATCAACTGAAGCACCATATAAATTAGCCGCTTTCAAAGACAATGCAGACAGCAGCGGCGGATACCCATTCATATGAGTGTATTGATTGAAACCATCTTTCATGGCTTTATCAACCAATCCTGTTAACTCAGCGCTCATCATGAAATCAGGGAAACCCTGCCCTAAATTAACTGCACC
>JBKBWE010000028.1:0-16572 GCA_046289145.1 Sediminibacterium sp. | reverse complement strand
CCTGTAACAAATAGGAATCGCACTCGCAATATATTGATAGCAATAATTGCATTCATCGCCATTCTTGCTATCACACCAACTGTTCAACAAAAAATCAGGTACACGCTTTACGATTGGAATACCTACAATACCAAGGGATATGATTCAACGTATTCGGATGGAGTTAGAAGAGCCATTAATACAGTGGCTTTAAAAGCTATAACAGAAGATCATACCACTGCAATTGGTTGGTCTGCTATCCCATCTGCACTTCAAAAAAAATTTACAGAAGTATTGAATGGACAAAACACCCCATACGGCTGGCCATTTAATCAATGGTTGTTTTGGTGGATGGGCAGTGGCTGGTGGGGAATGGTTTTATTTTCGATTTGGTTGTTCTACCCTGCATGGTATGGATATCGCAACAAAAATCCTTTTCTCATTATTTGGACTTTAGCCATTGCATTTTCATGCCTAGTAGAAACCACTATCAATTATCAATATGGTGCATTGCTGCATGTTTGGCCATTATTGGTTTGCTGGCAAACTTTTAAAAAATCATCGAATTAGTCGATAGTTTTTAAAATCGAAAGGCCTGATTCCTGTTGCCTTTTCAAAATAATACAAGAGCCGATCTTTCAGGCTAAATTTTTTCTTTGATAAATCTAGCTCGATTTTCCAGTTTTGCTTATTAATACGATCTAACATAACAGATGGATGAGTACTAGAAAATTTTTCTAAAGAATCAAACTGGTTAAAATCAAAGCAGTCAGGGCCATTTAAAAAATCTTTTAGTTTTTCGGGGGCATGGAATAGCTTACTAAACTCTTTCTGCTTTTTCATCATTTGCGCTGGAGACTTTACCCAGCCATAATGGTATACATAAGCATCAATGGCTTTAACATTTAACTTCTGCCCGCCTTTTCTAAATCCTTGTGCATCTTTATAAGCTTTAATATTACGGTCATTTCTAATTACACGCACTTCATTGCGATACCAGGTTCTACTATCTCCCACATAATCGTATGTTCCATAAAAATGGAGGTACTTAAACAAGAGTCCTTCCACCCTTTGATCATCTTGGTATTGTTCACATCCTGCTTTAATGGCTGCATGGTACTGCTCATGTACTACTTCATCCCCTTGAATATAAAATGCCCAAGTGGCATCTTCACTAATCAATTGCATTGCTTTATTGGTTTCTACGGCCAATACAGCCCCTCCCGATCGTAAATTAGGGTCCCAAACAGAGTGATGAATCTTGATTTTAGGATCATTAATTGATTCCATTAGTTCAATGGTTCCATCGGTACAATCACCAATTAAAATGATCATTTCATCTACCACAGGCAAAATAGATTTTACCGCTTCAACAATGGGATAATCATTTAACACCGCATTTTTAATAATTGTGAAGCCAGCAATTTTCATTTTAACTAAATTGTGAAGCAAAGAACTGAAATCTTTTGTACGGATAAGCTGAAGTGTATGATTAATTTTATTCCAATTTTTCCATTGGCATTGGTAGTTTATCCTGGTGAGGAGTTGAATCTTCACATATTCGAGCCCCGCTACAAAGAATTAATTACCGAATGTTTTGCAGAAGCCAAGCCATTTGGTATACCTACTGTGTTAGAAGAAGGGGTAGCCGAAACAGGCACCATGGTGGAGATTACAGAGATTGTACAAGTGTATGAAGATGGAAGAATGGATATTAAAACCCGCGGTATCAGGGTGTTTCAGGTATTGGAACTGATTGAATCCATCCCAGATAAATTATTCAGTGGCGCCATTGTGTGTTATCCTAATAATGATGCAAGCACCAAGCCTTTTATCTCATTTAAAATTTTAGATTCAGTTTATATCTTGCATCGCTTATTAAACGTAACCAAGAACTTAAATAAAAAAGTAGCCGACATTATGAGTTATGATATGGCGCATCATGCAGGGCTATCTTTAAAAGAAGAATACGAATTATTGTGTTTGTTCAAAGAAGAGCAAAGACTAGAGTATTTAAGAAGACACCTAGAAAAAGTGATTCCAGTGATCACTGGAATGGAGCAGTTAAAAGAAAAAATCATTATTAATGGATCTTTTAAAAAAATAAAAGGGTTCAACCTTAATTAACCATCATGGGTATTTCACTTTGCTTAGATTTTGGTAATACTCGCTTAAAAGTGGCGGTATTTAATGGGAGAGACTTTCAAGAAGAAATTAATTTACCCGAAGCTACTGTTGAAAGCATAACTGCATTGATGAATCAATGGAAACCCAAAAAAGTCATTCTTTCTTCGGTAATTAATCATGATCCTGCCATTGAATCGATAATGGCCGAGCAAACTGCGTTTCATCGATTAAGTCATGCCAGCTTACTTCCATTAACCACCCCTGTTGGCAAACCCGAAACCATTGGAGCCGATCGGTTGGCCTTGGTGGCTGCTGCGGTAGACCTTTTCCCCAAACAACATAACCTGGTTATTGGCTTGGGAACTTGTATTACCTATAATTTTATCAATAATCAACACGAATTTTTAGGGGGAAGCATTTCGCCAGGGATGAATATGCGCTTTAGGGCCATGCATGAGCAAACCGCTTTATTACCCTATATAAAGGCAGAATCTCCCTTTCCGCTGATTGGATATGATACCAAAACCAATCTTTTGAGTGGGGTTATTTGGGGGATGACCAAAGAAATAGATGGAATAATTGACGAATATGCCCTAAAATACAGCAACTTTAACGTGCTATTAACCGGGGGGGATATGCCTTTTTTTGTACCGCACCTAAAAAACAGGATATTTGCCGACCCAAACCTAATTTTTAAAGGCTTATATGCAATCAGTGAGTTCAACAACAGGTAGGCTGGCTTTTGTGGTTAGTTTCATCTCTTTTTTCGCAATCAGTTCATCTGCTCAGGTAAATTCACCATTTTCCCGTTACGGATTGGGCAATTTAGTAGGTTCCCAACATGCCATTAGCCGTTCCATGGGTGGTCTTTCAGCCGCTTATGCCGACGGAAATAATTACAATGTAGGGCAGGCCATTAATTTTAATAACCCAGCAACCTATGGTTCCAATTATATGGTAACCTACGATTTGGGTTTATCTATTGATTCCAGAAAATTAAAAAGTAATAATCCAAATGGAACTTTTAGTTCTGTTTATTTAATCCCTAGCTATCTAGCCGTTAGTTTTCCGTTAAATAAAGCAAAGGGCTTGGGTTTGGCTTTTGGATTAAGGCCTATAACTAGGGTAAACTATGGCGTTGAAAGCAGGGCTCGCCTTGCTGGAGACAGCGTGGGTACTATTTACGAAGGTACTGGTGGCACCAATCAAGCTTTTATTGGGATAGGGAAAAAATGGAAGAATTTAAGTGTAGGGTTGAATACTGGTTACACTTTTGGAAGAAAAGAACTAAGCACCACCAAAACATTCTACAACGATACCTTACAATATTTTGAATCTAAATCTGCTACCCAAACCAATTTTGGAAAAGTATTTTTACAGTTAGGGCTTCAATACGAATTCACTTTATCTAAAAAAGAAAATGCTGCAGATAAATCGGCTAAAAGTCTTTTAATGAGAGTGGGTGCTACTGCTTCTTTTCAACAGAACATGAATGCCGTTCAAAGTATTAGCAGACAAACTTTTGTAGTGAATGCTGCTGGTGGATTAATAGAAGTAGACAGTATTGCTAAACAAGATAATATCAAAGGAACCATTGTGATGCCTGCAACCTATGATGCTGGTTTCATGATCATGAAAACCCTAACCAATACCAGGGGAAATTTCCAATTATGGTCTGCGGGATTAGAATTCACTACCACACAATGGACCAAGTATCGCTTTTATGGTCAACCAGATGCCTTGAACAATAGTTGGGCCTTAAAAATGGGTGCGCAAGTTAGCCCTAACCCAGATGGTGGTACCAGCTATTTAAGCAATGTGAACTACCGTTTTGGATTTCAATTTGGTAAAGATTATATTAATGCAGACGGAAATGGTTTAAAGCATAGTTCATTTACTTTGGGCGCAGGTTTCCCCATCAGAAAATGGAGAAACTACGAAACGCAATACACCGTTATTCAAGCAGCTGTTCAATTTGGAAAGAGAGGATCTTCTTTAAATAATATTACGGAGAACTATACCCAATTAACCATTGGATTTAGTTTAAGTGATGTGTGGTTTATTAAACGTAAGTATGATTAATCTAATTTCTCATAATAAAAATACTATTGCAGCCTTCTTCATGGGCTGCTTTTTTATGCTAGCCTGTGAGAACGATGTAAACGAAGTAAAAGAATTAGGAAAGAAAAAACCAGGTATTGAAGAAGGCAAAAATATTGTTAGCTTTTTGAGTATGGGGGGCAAAATGAAAGCAAAATTAACCGCTCCTTTATTACTGCGCTATCAAGGAGACAGTGCACTCAAATCTGAGTTTCCTAAAACACTTTTTGTTGAGTTTTACAACGACAGTATGAAGTTAGAAAGCACGCTCAGCGCCAATTATGGCCGATACATGGAAAATGAAAATAAGATTTTTTTAAAAGACAGCGTAGTCATCATCCGCATTAATGGAGATACTTTAGAAACTTCTGAATTGCTCTGGGACCAAACACTAGGAAGGTTTCGTACCGACAAACCAGTTACGACGAGTCAGCGTAATCCGCGTCAAAAATTGTATGCTAAAAAAGGTTTCAGCTCAAATCAAAACCTAACAGATATTACTTACTATGAATTAGATTTAGGAAGCTTTCTAATTTTACCAGATAGCACTGCAGATAAAAAACAATAAAATAAATTTTATGGAATACAGAAGAATGGGAAGATCAGGCCTTCAATTAAGTGTATTGAGTTTTGGTAGTTGGGTAACATTTCATAAACAAATTAACGACAATAGTGCCGACGAATTAATGGGCATTGCTTACGATAATGGCATCAACTTTTTTGACAATGCGGAAGTATATGCTTTGGGTGAAAGTGAGAAAATGATGGGGCGGGTGTTAAAAGCAAAAAACTGGGACAGAACTTCTTACACCCTTTCCTCTAAAGCATTCTTTGGTTGGAGAGGTAAAGAAAACAAACCCAATCAAACAGGTCTCAGTAGAAAGCATTTAACAGAAGCCTGTCATGAAGCTTTACAACGTTTACAAACCGATTACTTAGACTTGTATTTCTGTCATAGACCCGATAAAAATACGCCGATTGAAGAAGTGGTATTAACCATGAATACCTTAATTCAACAAGGAAAAATTTTATATTGGGGAACTAGTGAATGGAGTGGCGTTGAATTAATGGAAGCACATAGAGTTGCACAGCACTATCGCTTAATTGGGCCTTCAATGGAACAGCCTCAATACAATTTATTCTAAATAAATAAAATAGAAAACGACTACTTAGAAGTGTATAAAAATGTAGGATTGGGTACTACCATATGGAGCCCATTAGCTGCTGGTTTATTAACTGGTAAATACAATAATGGCATTCCTGAAGGCAGTCGATTAGCCATTGAAGGTTTCGATTGGTTGAAAGAGCGTTGGATAATGCAAGACAAAATTGAAAAAGTACAACAACTGCAATTATTGGCCAATGAGTTGGGTTGTAGCTTGCCTGCTTTGAGTATTGCCTGGTGCATTAAAAATCCAAATGTTACCACTGCCATTTTGGGCGCTACTAAAAAGGAACAATTAATAGACAATTTGACCGCATTAAAAGCGGTAGAACTCCTAACTACCGAAGTGATTGGCAAAATAGAAGCAATCATGAAAAACAAACCTATTTTAGCAGAATATTAAAAAGCAAAAAATAGTGTTGCCTTCTTTCCAACTTTTCATAAAAACCTTCTCTTACTCATGAAAACTGCTTGGAACAGGTAATAGACATACAAAAAGCTGCTGTAAAAAAGGCTTGCAATGGAGATGCAAAAGCCCAGGCTTGGTTGTACGAGCAATACAGTAAAGCAATGTATAATATCTGTACCAGAATGACTGGAAACCAGTCAGACGCAGAAGACCTTTTACAAGACTGTTTTGTTATTGCATTTAGCAATCTTCATCAGCTTAAAGTTGCAGAGCAATTTGGTGGCTGGCTAAAAAGAATTGTAGTAAATGAATGCATTCGTTTCAGCAAAAAAAATATTCGCTGGGAAGAATGGGATGCTGATCAACAAGGCAATTTGGTAAATGAAGAAATGGAATGGTGGAAAACAATTGATTTCAAGATCATTCATGCAACTATTAAGCAATTGCCAGATGGTTGTAGACAGGTATTCAATTTGTATGTATTTGAAGATTATTCACACAAACAAATTGCAGAGAGCATGGGAATTTCAGAATCAACGAGTAAAAGCCAATATCAACGAGCAAGGGCATTATTGAAACAAAGAATTTACAAACAAGTACAAATACATGGATGAGTTTAAAAAATATTTAGTAGAAAATCAGAAGCAATTCAATACTGATGAGCCAAGCCCACTTGTATGGGAAAAAGTGCATCAGCGTGTGAAAGCTCAGACAGAAAAACCTATTGCTACTGCTAAAGTTTTTTCAATTCGTAAGTTGGTGCAATGGTCTGCAGCTGCTTGCATCCTGGGTTTAGCAGGTATTGGCGTTTGGAATTTGTTTAATGATAAAAATGCGGTAAAACCATCGCAAGAACAAGTGGTAACAAACGAAGAAAAACCGAATAGTGCGCCCGATAATTCTAGCAACGCTAATATTAATACAACCAGCAATGGACAGTCAACTGAAGCTTTGGTAGCAACAGAATCTATTGCTCCTTCTGCTAGTGCAACTCAACCCATGTTGAGTAAAAAAAATCAGTCCCTAAAATCGCATCCTGCAAATAATACCGCAGCATTAAGTAACAATGATAAAACC
The DNA here is from genome assembly GCA_046289145.1 of Sediminibacterium sp. GTDB lineage: Bacteria > Bacteroidota > Bacteroidia > Chitinophagales > Chitinophagaceae > Sediminibacterium. The sequence continues at coordinate 9,715 of JBKBWE010000028.1, read as the reverse complement.
TTGTCTGCTTTAACTTCTATGGAAACCGGGTTTACGCAAATCATCAATTTGCAAAAAGGGAAAATTAGTACCACGCCCATGTATGCTGAATCTGCGAGTTATTTTAATGAATTCAAATCGCAAATCAATCAAATTGAACAAGAGGAAAAACAAATCAAAAAAGAAATTAGTAAAAAAGGACTAACAGATCAGCAGCTTGATCAACTGATAAATCTGTATCAATATAAATTAACTGTACTTAAGCAGTTACAGTTAGAAATGAACAAAACCAATAATCGTTACAAACAAAACAGAGGGCCAGTAGATTCTACTCGTGTTTATTTTATTAATATTTAAAAACAGCTACAATGAAAAATACCATTATCGGTGCAATGATTTTATGTGCAATTGGCGCAGGACCATTGAGCACTGCAGCACAACAAACTACTACTGAAAAGGAAGTTGAAAAAGAAATCAAAAAAGCAGAAAAGGAAATTCAGAACGCTGCAAAGGAAATTCAAAAAGCAAACAAAGAAGTAAAAGCTTCGAATATTCAAATTGAAAGGTCTGTAAAAGAGAGCATGGCAAAAGCCTTGAAACCAATTGTGGTAGAAGGTTTCCCGATGCGAGGCACAGGTACTGTAACTGTTACAGGATTTCCTATGAACATCAATCAGAATTTTGATTATGTATTTAAAGACTTAAAAGATGTTAAAGCCAAAGAAGTAAGTCAAGAAATTAGCACGTCTAAATCCCCCGATATTTATATTGACAATACTTCTAGAAATATTCAAGTTAAAATTTGGGATCAATCTAAAGTAAAAGTAGTTACTACTGTTTATTACGAAGGTGATGGAAAATTAAGTGATGAAGAATGGTTTGAAAAAATGAACCTTTCCTTAAAATCTATTGGCACTACAGTAAGAGTTAAGTCTGGAACTATTTCTGGTGGTAGTTATACTATTAATGGCAGCACTTTTGGCTGGAGTGGAAGTACAGGTGTAGCAGTATTTAACGACAAAGGAGAAAGCATTGGCAGCAAATCGAATACAAAAAGAATGGTGACAATTTATGTACCTACTGCGAGCAAATTAGACATCGATAGCAAGTATGCTGATATTCAATTAACTGGAAACTATGCAAATGCAACAGTCGATATTACCAACGGTAGTTTAGAAGCAGAAAGTTTCTCCAAATTATACTTGCGTTCTAAATATTCCAACGTAACCATAGAGAATGCTGCCATTGCCGAAATTGAATTTATGAATGGACGATTTTCGGCAAAAGAAATTGGTGAAGCAGACTTAGATACCAAGTACTCTACCATAGAAATTGCCAGTGCTAAAAAAGCGGTATTCAGAAGTACCAACGACGAATATGAAATAGAAGATGCCAACGAATTAAGAGGAAGAAAGAACTATGGTAATTTCAGAATCACCAAATTAAATAGCTCTCTTGAAATGGATGGAACCAACGCCGATGTTAAAATCAGAAGCGTAGGATCTAATCTTGATTTAATAAAAATTGATAATAAATACGCCGACATCCGTATTCCATTAAGAAATATCAAAAACTATTCCGTTAAATTCATAGGAGCTTACAGCACCGTATACGGAAACTTTGAAAAAGAGCCCTTAGTAGAAGAAAAGCTAAAACCATTATTAAAAGAAAAAGAAACCGACGCCTTGGCTAGACAACTAATTGAAGTGAATCGTTCTATTACCCGTTATTCACAATCTCGTGACAACGAATCGAACTTTAGCGCTAAAGTAGGTGAAGGTAAAGGTCTTAAAATAGACATGAGTTGCCAGAATTGCACCGTTGACTTTAAATAAAATAGCCATATAAATTTTACAGCACCGAATCTCATGTGTTAAGTCGGTATCGTACCCCGTTTCTACGGGGTACTTTGTTATTGTATATACCTTAACTTTGACCCATTATGACGCATATCTATACCATTCTTAGTATAGTGGGTACTTTGCTTTTTATCGGCTTTTTTGCGGGGTATGAAATTGCATTTGTAACTGCCAACAGACTTAGCATAGAATTAAAGAAAAAGCAGGGTAAAAGAAGCGGCGCTATTTTGGCCCAATTCATTGAATCTCCTGCCCGATTCATTGGAACCTGCTTAATTGGGGTAAATGTTTTTTTAGTAATCTATGGGTTGCTTTTTGACGAATTGCTTAAAACAGGTATCTGGTTACCCCTCCAAATTGAAAATAATTTATTAAAACTGGCTTTTGATACTTTAGTTTCCACCCTAGTGGTTTTAGTAATTGGTAAATTTTTACCAAAAGCAATTTTCAGAGCAAAGAGTGATAGCTTATTATTTGTATTTGCACCAATTGCCAATTTCTTTCATCACTTGTTTCTCCCGCTAACCAATTTATTCGTAAACATTTCACAATGGATTTTTAAATACATTTTTAATGTTCGAGTGAAAGACAAAAACGAAGCTTTTACTAAAATAGACCTAGAACATTTTTTTCAACAGACCAAAGACCAAGACGACGAAAACCAGGAATTAAATACAGAGCTTTTTGAAAATGCCTTAAGCTTACCTACTGTAAAAATTAGGCAATGTTTGGTACCAAGAACAGAAATTGTGGCACTAGAAGTAACAGACTCTATTGGTGAAGCAAGGAACTTATTTATTCAAACCAAATTGAGTAAGTTGTTGGTATACGAAGATAGCATTGATAATATTGTAGGTTATATTCACCAATTAGATTTATTTAATCGTCCTGAAAGCATTAAAGCCATGCTACACCCCATTGTGGCTGTACCCGAAAGCATGAGTGCAACTGATTTGATGAATAAATTCACTAAAGAAAGAAAAAGTATTGCATGGGTAGTAGATGAATTTGGGGGCACATCTGGAATAGTAACCATGGAAGACTTATTAGAAGAAATTTTTGGTGAAATTCAAGATGAATACGATACTGAGGAATTTGTAGAGAAGCAATTAGCTGAAGACGAGTTTATTTTTAGTGGTAGAATGGAATTGGATTATTTGAATGAAAAATACAATTTAGATTTTCCTGCAAGTGATTCTGAAACATTAAGTGGTTACATTATCAATGAACATGAAACCATACCCAAACAAAAAGAAACCATTATCATCAATAATTTCAAGTTTGATATTTTAACTGTATCTGAGAGAAGAATAGAAATGGTTAAGATGAAAGTATTACAATAAACATGGCACTATTTAATAGAAAAGCAACAGCAGATAAAGAGGAGATGTCATTTATTGATCATCTAGAAGAATTAAGAGGGCATATTATCCGTTCGGTTATTTCCATTTTGGTAATGGCCTTGGTAATATTTATATATCGTAACTGGATATTCGATAATATCATCGTTGGCCCTATCAATAAAGATTTTGTTAGTTATAAAGCACTTTGCGATTTTAGTCATTGGTTAAAAATTGGGGATGCACTGTGTATGCCCCCGGTTGAAGTAACCATGCAGAGTACCACTTTTGGTGGCCAATTCTTAAGTACTATTAGTATGGCAATTGTGGGTGGTATCATTATGGCTTTCCCTTATATTTTTTGGGAATTCTGGCGTTTTGTAAAACCCGCATTAAAAGAAAAAGAAGTTAAAAACACCCGTTTTATTATTTTCTGGGTTTCTTTCTTCTTCTTTTGTGGAGCAGCTTTTGGCTACTTTTTATTAGGACCGTTTACCTTTAACTTCTTGGCAGGATTTCAGTTGGGTACCGAAAATATGATAGTAACCAGGCCTACTTTTTCTGACTACTTAGACAACTTAACTAATATCATTTTAGGTTGCGGACTAGCTTTTGAATTGCCTGTATTGGCCTATATTCTAACACAAATTGGAATTATTACACCTAGTTTTTTAAGGGCAACTCGTAAGTATGCAGTAGTCATTATTTTAATTGTTGCTGCATTTATTACCCCTAGCCCAGATTGGATGAGTCAATTAATTGTGTTCATACCATTATTCCTTTTATATGAATTAAGTATTCTTGTTTCTGCAAGAGTATTTAAGAAATTAGAAAAAGACGAAGACAAAGAGTGGGATTAATCAACCTATATATATCACAATAAAGATTATTTTATGGCTTATGTTTTTGACGTTTCCAAACCCATTTCAATTGGAAGTGACCATGCGGGTTTTGCGTATAAATCTGCTTTAATTGCTTGGTTAACCGAAAAAGGCTTCCATGTTACCGACCATGGAACTTATTCTTTGGATTCTGTAGATTATCCCGACTTTGCACATCCTACTGCTTCTGCAGTAGAAAAAGGGGAAGCAGGTTTTGGCATTTTGATTTGTGGAAGCGCCAATGGAGTAGCCATCACTGCTAATAAACACCAAGGAATCAGGGCGGCATTGTGCTGGCAAAATGATGTAGCAGAATTAGCTAGATTACATAACAATGCCAACATTATCTGCATCCCAGCAAGGTTTGTAGCACTACCCCTAGCAGAACAAATGATTGATCTTTTTATGAATACTTCATTCGAAGGTGGTAGACACGCCAGCAGAGTGAATAAAATTAGCTGTAACTAAACCAAAAAGCCATGATGAAAAAAATCCTGTTTGGTGCCATGTTCCTTTCTACGGGAATTGCATACGGACAAAAAGAAGATGCGTCAACCAAGTTTGCTGCATTAATTACCCCCGAATCAATGAAACAAAAATTGACCATTTTGGCTGGACCAGAAATGGAGGGAAGAGAAACGGGTATGCCAGGTGAAAGAAAAGCCGCTGCCTACATTGAGTCTGATTTTAAAAGAATGGGGCTTAAGCCAGGTAATGGCAATAGCTACCAACAATATTTTAATGTATACCAAGACGAACTGTCTAGTATTGAATTAAGGGTTAATGGAAAATTATTTAATTGGGACAAAGACTACATGATGTCTTTACAATCTATTGCGAATGGAAAAACCAGTTCTAAAGATTTGGTATTTGTTGGCTATGGTATTGTTGATAAAGCTGCTTCAATAGACGACTATGCTGGCCTTGATGTTAAAGGTAAAATAGTTATGATTTTAGATGGCGCACCAGCTGGTTATAAAGCACCTACACCAGCTCCTGGCTCTAGAGTACCAAGCCCAATTTCAGGTGCTGCAAAAGCAGCAGCAGCAAGAACTGCTGGGGCAACAGGCATAGTATTGGTCTCAAAAGATTTTCCTCGTAAAACAGCCACTGCTGTTAAAGGAAATATCTACATGAATAAGCCAACAGGCGCTCCATTTATGATGGTGACTGTTTCTGAAGAAATAGCATCTGCATTAGCAGGACGCACCGCTAAATTATCTAGTGAAAGTTTGGCTTCATTAACCAAAGGAAAATATATTGCTGAATTAAGCATTGCAGCTGATAAAAAATCAACTACTTTAGAAACCAGCAACGTAATTGGAATTGTTGAAGGTACCGACAAAAAAGACGAGTACGTTTTCATGACTGGGCACCACGATCACTTAGGTAAAAGAGGCGATGTAATTTATTACGGCGCAGATGATGATGGTTCTGGTACAGTGGGCGTAATGCAAATGGCAGAAGCTTTTGCAGCTGCTGCTAAAAAAGGCAACAAGCCTCGTAGAACTTTGGTGTTTATGACGGTAACAGGAGAAGAAAAAGGCCTTTGGGGTTCTCAATACTATTCGGAGCATCCCATTTTCCCTTTAGATAAAACCACAGTAGATTTAAATACCGATATGATTGGTAGAGTAGATACTGAAAGAAAAACTGCAGATACCCTCAATTATATTTATGTAATTGGTCACGATAAATTAAGCTCTGATTTAGCAAAAATTAACGAGGGGGTAAATGCTAAACATTTGAACATGACGTTGGATTACAAATACGATGATCCAAAAGATGTAAACAGAATTTATTACAGAAGTGATCATTATAATTTTGCACGTAAAGGAGTTCCTATTTTATTCTTTTATGATGGAATGCTTAAAGCAGAATATCACCAACCAGGCGATACTGTTGATAAAATCAACTTTGAACTAATGGAAAAAAGAGCAAAATTGGTATTTTATACTGCATGGGAAATGGCTAATAGAGATGAAATGTTAAAGAGAGATATTCCTTTAACAATGCCTGCGAGATAATTTTATTGCTTTACAATTATTCGTGAATAATAGTAGAGACTAGTAGCAAAATAATAAAGCCCCGGACTAATATAGTACCGGGGCTTTTAATTACAAGCAATCGAAAGTCCAAAAACCAATAAATATTTATTTAACCAACCACATCAACCCATAGTTCTCGTCCTTTCCGCCTAGTGCTGTAACAGCAGCAGCATAGTTTACAGGATTTAAAGAAGCTTCTGTTGGTGAATAACCTAAACGCATGGGGATTCCTCTTGAATCTACTGCATCTACTGCAGGAGTTAATACAGGGAAACCAGTTCTGCGCCAATCTTTCCAAGCTTCATAACTTGCTAAATAATTGTGCACCCATTTTTCAGTCATGATTTTCTTATGACCATCCACTGCAGCATACGCAATTTCTGGTAAAGCGATATAGGTATCATATTTCGCTTGATTAAATACACCATACATTTCCCAAGAAGCTTTAATAGCTGCTTTGTACTTTGCCTCTGCTTCTACATCTCCACCTGCAACATAGCCTAATTTAGCAGCTTCCGCTTGCATAAATAATACTTGTGCATAGTTATGCAATGTAAGTGGAGCATCTTGGTTTCTGAATGCGGCACCAATTCTACTAAAAGCAGCAGGAATATTCACTGCAACGTTTCTACCATAAGGTAAGCCTTTAATTACACCGCCCGCTAGTGTTTCTGCAAATACAGGTAATCTTGGATCTGCTTTAGGATCCATATAATCGGTCATTGTTTTACTGATAGCATAATCATTACGATTGCTAATAGTATAGTTGTTGTACCATGGATTATAGTTATTAGGATCTCCAGCAATATACTTGTAATTAATATTCTGTGCATTGCTGGTAATAACACCTGCAGCCAACGCAGCAGCATATTCTGTTTTACCTTTTGCAATATCTGCTTTTGAAATACGCAATGCCATAACCATTCTGGTTGTATTGGCAAAACGTTTCCATGCAGCCATATTACCATTTAATAAAACATCTCCTACCACAGCAGCTTCCGACTCATTAATTTGAGCAACTGCCTCAGTAAGCTCTTTAAATAAGGCGGTATAAATATCTTGCTGCTTATCATACTTAGGCGCATAATTTTTATCTCCTTGTAATGCTTCTGTATATGGTATATCTCCCCATATATCGGTCATTTGTAGAAAATAATATGCTTTTAAAATACGAGCAACTGCAATTTGGTTATTCTTAGACCCGTTGCCATTTGCAGAAGAAGAACCCGCATTATTATAATTAATAATGGTTTGCAAATCATACAAAGGACCTGTATACCATCCAGCAAAGCTTGAGTTTCTGTCGCTATACAAAGAAGAACCAGGATAAGGACCTTCAGAAATATGTTGGATATACATAGAACCTAATCTTGCACTAGTTACATAGGTACTAAGTGCTTGTTCTGCATTGGTTAACAACGCTTTGGTAGAAGCGGTTGTTAATTGAGCAGGTGATACATTGGTATCGCCAAACTTGTTACAACTTTGTAACGTAGCCAGCAAACCAAAAACGATTAATATTTTTTTCATAAAATGTCTTTTTGTTTTTACTGAATTCGTTTACTAAAATGATGCTCTTAAGTTGATACCAAATTGTCTGGTAGAAGATAACTGACCACCTTCACGATAGAAAGTTTCTAACTCAGATGGATCAACACCCCACTTTTTGGTAGTAGCCCAAATTAACCATGCATTCTGAACCATAAAGCCAATATTAGCAGACTTTACAAAAGGCAAAGATTTTAGTGCTGAACTTGGAATAGTATAGCCAAACCTGATTTCTCTTAATTTAACATACGAACCATCCAATAATACATTACTTGCATCTCGTTGACGCGCAGTATACCAATAAGCTCTTGCAGAGATATAACGGTTGTTTTCTTTTCCAGCTAGAGCACCATTTCCAAATATTCCAGGAATACGGATACCACCACCACCAGCGTTACCACCTGCAGTGGTATAAGCACCTGGATAATCTCTCCAATCATTTCCTTTATCATTCTTACCAACTGTTTCTTGGGATAAACCAGCACCTGTATTAAAGTTTCTAGTTTCAGAATAGAATAAACCACCACTTTGGAAATCAATTCCAAAAGTAAGATCAAATGATTTGTATTTGAATGAGTTAAACATACCACCAGTAAACTTAGGAAGTACATTTCCAATTGGTACGTTAATATCATACAATGGCTGACCAGTTGCATCAATTAAAGTTTGACCAGTTGTTGGATCAGTTCTCCATTTTCTACCATAATATGTTCCCCACTCACCTCCTACTCTATGTTCTAAACGAGTATCGTAACGATTGGTTGCATACAAGTAAGTATTAATACCAGGAGCCAATTCTTTAATGCTGTTTTGATTTTTAGCCCAGTTTAAAGTTACATCCCAGCTAAAGTTTTTGGTATCAATTGGTTTACCACTAAGGGTAATTTCAATACCCTTACTTTGAATATTACCTGCATTAATTTGTGCAGTAGAGAATCCACTAGCAGGTGTTACATCTATACCCAAAATTTGATCGGTATTATTATTCTGGTAATAAGTAACATCTAAACCAATCTTCTTGAATAAACGCAATTCAACACCAAACTCATACGCTTTGGTTAAAGCTGGTTTAATTCCACCACCCTTAAATTGGTTTCCGATAGTTGCTGAAGGATTGGTTCCGTAGAATGAACCATTACCAATAGCAAGGTTAAGGGCATGCGCACCTAAGTCTGAACCTACACTAGCGAAAGAGGCTCTTAATTTACCATAAGTAAGCCAACTGGTTTTAACCAATTCGGTGAAAATAAAGCTGGTGCTTAATGAAGGATATAAATAAGAATTGCTTTGATCAGGTAACGCAGAAGACCAATCGTTACGAAGTGTTCCTTCTACAAACAATAAATCTCTCCAACCAATAGAAGCTTTTCCTAGAACTGAATTTACTGTTTTCTTTTCATAAGAACGCCCAACTGTAGGACGTGAAATAGAAGCCGCAATATCAAAATAATTAGGCGAGCTTAATCCACCTTGTGTGCCCATTGATAAAGCACTATAACTGTTCTTACGAACGTTTCCACCCACCATACCATCTACAGAAAAATCCCCGAATTTATTCTTGTACATGATATTGGTTTCGTAGTTCATTTCAGAATAACGATCCTGTGAAATATTAAAGTAGTCTAATGTTAAGGCACCAGTAGGCATTCTACCGGTATTCTCATTGTTGTAAGTATTTGCTCTTACATAAGAAACAATGTTTAAATGCTTATTGATTTTAATATTCATTCCAACATTTCCTACCAATCTGTTTTGTGCTTGAGTAGAGAATGCTTCATTAACCATGAAATAAGGATTATCCCAATACTGAGGTCTTCCATAAACTTTAATATCTGCACTTGCATTTGGATCACCAATATTCCAAGAATTTAAACTACCATCTGGTTCTCTGTAATTCACCATGCGCTTCATGTCTAATTGACGTTGAAACCATTGGTTAAAATTTTGGGTGATATTCAATCCGTCTAAACGATATCCTTCTGCAGGCTTCCCCTTTGTACTATTAGTAGTATAAGTAAGGTCTGTAGAAATAGTAATGTACTTACCAATATCAAATGAAC
>JBKBWE010000027.1:0-16586 GCA_046289145.1 Sediminibacterium sp. | reverse complement strand
CATTAAATCGGCACTGATTAGGGCTAAGCTGTCTTTATTTACGTATTCGGCTTTGGCATAAAAATCAATGCTCTCGGGTAATGGGTTTACGTCTAAAATTTTAGCCCATTCTTCGTTGTTTTCTTTGTTCCAGATTTCCTTAGCAGTGTTTTTGTCTACATACACCACGTTTTTGGCATAGGGTTTTGCTGCAATAAACTGCTGAATTTGAGCTATGGTGTCTTTATTCAGGGTTCGCATGTAGGCACTTAATCTAATATCTTCTTTAAATGTATTGCCAACAGCGTTAAGGTTTAAAAAAAACCAACCCATGATTCCCATGATTAATAAAACCAATGCTACCCCTACCACGGTGTAGATATAATTGGGTTTTCCCCTCTTCAATGATGCTTTTCCTGCTTGAGCCATAATTTGTATTCCTTTTTATACCGCTTCAATTAACGAGTGCTATGCTGTAAGAACGCTACAAATGTAGGGTTTTGACGGCTAAAGACTTACATTTGCACCCCTAAACCTGTGTTGAAAATAAGCGAATATTTTCGGGCAGGCGTTAAAGAAACGCAAATAAATAAAAAGGGCAGGCAAGATGGACTATCAATTTAGAACAATTGAACAAAAATGGCAGGAGCATTGGAAAAATTCCGGGGTTTATACTGTTCCCAATATCAGTGAAAAACCTAAGTATTATGTGTTAGATATGTTCCCTTATCCTAGTGGTGCGGGTTTGCATGTAGGCCATCCTTTAGGATATATTGCTTCTGATATTTTCAGCCGATACAAAAGACTAAAAGGCTTTAACGTCTTGCATCCCATGGGCTATGATGCTTTTGGTTTGCCTGCTGAACAATATGCCATTGAACATGGTGTACACCCTGCTACCAGTACGGTGCAAAACATCAATAATTTTAGACAACAATTAGACAATATTGGTTTTTCTTACGATTGGAGTAGAGAAGTAAGAACCTGTGAGCCTGATTATCATAAATGGACCCAATGGATTTTCTTGCAGTTATTTAATTCTTTTTTTAATAGGCAAACCCAAAAAGCCACACCTATTAAAGAATTGATTGCTTCTTTTGAAAAAGAGGGAAACAGTGTACATGAATGCCCTGCCAATGATCAACTTCAATTTACTGCGGCTGAATGGAAAGCTTTTTCTGAAAAAGAACAGCAAGATATTTTAATGCAATATCGGTTGGCTTTTTGTGGGTATGGAGAAGTAAACTGGTGTGAAGCGTTGGGAACTGTGTTGGCCAATGATGAAGTGGTCAATGGATTAAGTGAAAGAGGTGGCCATCCCGTTGTTAAGAAAAAATTAAGACAGTGGTACTTGCGCATTACAGAATATGCTGACCGTTTAATCAGTGGCTTAGATCAAATTGAATTCAGCGAAGCCATGCGTGAAATGCAAACCAACTGGATTGGAAAATCTTATGGGGCTGAAATAGATTTTGCCATTGCCGATAGTGCAAATGGGGCAAAATTAACCGTGTATACTACCAGACCTGATACCATTTTTGGGGTTGATTTTATGGTGGTGGCTCCAGAACATGAATTAATTGAACAAATTACAACTGCCAATCAAAAGCAAGCTGTTGAAGAATATATTGCATACGTAAAAAGCCGCAGTGACAGAGAGCGCCAAGCGGAGAAAAAAATCACTGGTTGCTTTACAGGTGCATATGCATTGAATCCATTTAATCAGCGTCCTATTCCTATTTGGATTTCCGAATATGTATTGGCAGGATATGGTACTGGTGCAATTATGGCCGTGCCTTGCGGCGACGAAAGGGATTTCAAATTTGCGAAGCATTTTAATATCCCCATCACCAATATTATTGGGGAACATTTTACTGGGGAGGAAGCCAATTCAACCAAGGATGTGGCATTGTCTAATAGTGATTTTTTAAATGGGGTTATTTTAAAAGATGCCATTGCCATTGTGATAGACAAGCTCGTAGAAATGGGCATTGGTAAACGAAAAGTAAATTATAAAATGCGCGATGCTGCTTTTAGCAGACAACGCTATTGGGGAGAACCATTCCCGATTATTTGGAAAGATGGAATTGCTCATCCTTTAGACGAATCGCAACTGCCTCTTGAATTACCACAAGTGGATAGTTATGCGCCAGGTCCGGAGGGAGAAGGACCGCTGGCCAATATTCCTGAATGGATTCATCAATATAATTCTATTGTACCAGGTGGTGCGTTGGAAACCAATACCATGCCGGGTTACGCCGGTAGTAGTTGGTATTTTTTACGTTACATGGATCCGCAAAACAGCGATGTTTTTTGTGATAAAAAAGTAAGTGATTATTGGAACCAAGTAGATTTATATATTGGAGGAACGGAACATGCGGTGGGTCATTTACTCTATAGTAGAATGTGGACTAAAGTTTTATTTGATTTAGGCCATATTAGCTTTGATGAACCGTTCAGAAAACTATTGAACCAGGGAATGATTCAGGGTAGTTCTAGGTTTGTATATCGGAATAAACAAAACCCCAATGAATTCATTTCTGCAGGATTAATTAAAGAATATGATACCAATCCAATTCATGTTGACGTCAATTTTGTAGATGGATACGAATTAGATATAACGGCTTTTAAACAATGGCGCAATGGCGAATATGCTAATGCAACATTTGTGTTAGAGAACGGAAAATACATTTGTGGAGCAGAAGTGGAGAAAATGTCTAAGAGCAAATTCAACACCGTGAATCCTGATGTGTTGGTAGAGAAATATGGCGCCGATACTTTTAGAATGTATGAAATGTTCTTAGGTCCTGTAGACCAGAGCAAACCTTGGGATACCAAGGGTATTGAAGGAGTGCATCGCTTTTTGAAAAAACTTTGGCGGTTGTTTTATGACGAATTAAAAGGAAAGGTTTGGAATGAAGACATTCCTAACAATGCTGAACTAAAAGTGTTACACAAAACCATTCTTAAAATTCAAGAAGACACAGAGCGATTTAGTTTTAATACAGCGGTAAGTACTTTTATGATTTGTGTAAATGAGTTGGCCGATCTAAAATGCTATAAAAAAGCCATCTTAGAGCAAGTCTTAATTTTACTAACACCTTATGCGCCGCATATTAGTGAAGAACTATGGCATCAATTAGGTAATAAAGGTTCTATATTAAATGCAACGTTTCCATTGTTTGAAGCATCTTATGTGCAGGAATCTTCCAAGGACTATCCTGTAAGCATTAATGGAAGAGTAAGAGCTAATATTAATTTGCCGATTGATATGGAATCAGAAGAAGCGCAAAATATTGTTCTAGCTAATGAGTTGGTGCAGAAATGGTTGGAAGGTAAAGCAGTGAAGAAATTTATTTTTGTAAAAGGGAGAATGATTAATGTTGTTATATAAGTTTTTACTGGGCATTGCCCTTAGTACAACTTTTGGGGTAATTGCTCAGGATACTGTGGTACCTGCGCCCAAAAAAACGATTCGGAATTTTATTAATCCAGATTCATTGCCTTTGATGAATTTGCGGATTGTACCCATTCCTATCCTTACTTCTACACCAGAAACGGGTGTTCGATTTGGCGGTGCGCTGGAATATTTTTTTAATGCAAAAGAAAAAGATTCCGAAGCAAGAGGATCTTATATACATGGTCAATTAACCTATAGCACATTGGGCCAATTTGAGGCAAAAGCAACTTGGCAAGTTTTTACCAAGGGAGAAAAATTTGTATTTCGTGGATCTGCAGGATACAGTACTTACAATGATCGATTCTGGGGTATTGGTAATAATACAGTAGCCGAGAATAATTATTTAGCACAAGATTATAGTAGAATATTTTTAGAATCTAGAACCTATCGTTTATTAAGAAATCAATGGTATATAGGGTTAAAGCTTGATTACAACGATGTGTATAATGTAGTAAATAAGCGACCATTAAGTTTTAATGAACAACAGGTTTCGGGTATCAATGGAAGTAAATCATTGGGCTTAGGACCTGCTGTTTTATACGAGGGAAGAGACTTCCCTTTTAGTGCTCACAAAGGTGCATTCGCGGAGTTTTATTTTTCTAGAAATATATCTTTTAAAAACAATCCTTACGATTTTAATACCTGGTTTCTTGACCTACGAAAATTTTATCCTTTAACACCCAATAGCACTTTGGCATTTCAACTGAGTAGTATCCATACTTCAGGAAATGTTCCATTAAGGGAGTTGCCCAGAGTAGGGGGCTCCGTTTTAATGAGGGGATATTTTACAGGAAGATTTAGAGATCGCTCTTTTACAGCACTACAAGCTGAATACCGTTTTCATATATGGCGTTGGGTATATGGTGCAGCATTTGGTTCAGCTGGGCTAATTGATGATGCCCCGAGTAGTTATTCTACTGCAAATCTTTTAAAAGCGGGCGGGTTGGGTCTTCGTTTTCTCGTAAACAAGAAAAACAGAATGTTTCTTCGTCTAGATTATGCTCGAAACAGTACTGCTGGCGGAGCTTATTATATTCGCTTGAACGAAGCATTTTAAGTGATCTTTTAGCGCTTCCTGCATATTTTACTATATTCATGGTCCAAATTCTGAACCATGAATAAGTATATTTTATCATTTGGGTTGCTATTGCTTGCATACCCTAGTTTGGCGCAAAACAAAATGATCAGCAAAGCTGATTTGATGGCCAATAAATTACCTGAAAACTTTCGCAATCCATTACCCCAATTCATGAAATGGTTGGATGATGATCGAGTGATTTTAAACCAAAAAATTCATCCAGATTCTGCAGCTAAGAATTATGTAATGGAAGTGAAAACAGGAAAGTTAGTTGTTGCCACTCCTGATCAAATGAAAGGTGCTGCACCTCCAACCAAAACGGTATCGGTAAAAAAAGCCGATTTGTTTTATAAAAATGGAGATGCAGAAAAGCAAATTACTTTTGATGCTGCAGAAGAAAAGAATCCTACTTTTTCTCCTGACAGTAACTATATCGCCTATACAAAATCCAATGATTTGTATACCTATAATTTAGTAACGAATAAAGAAACTAGACTTACGTTCAGTGGTTCTAGCACTTCTTTAAATGGTTATGCAAGCTGGGTGTATTGGGAAGAAATTTTTGGAAGAGGTACCCGTTATCGCGCATTTTGGTGGAACCCCAATAGCAAACAATTAGCGTATATGCATTTTGATGAAAGCATGGTACCTATGTTCCCTATTTATAATAGTGAAGGCCAGCACGGTTTTATTGAAGAAACCCGCTATCCAAAGCCAGGGGATAAAAACCCTGAGGTAAAAGTTGGATTTGTAGGAGTAGATGGCGGTGCTACCACATGGGCCGATTTTAATGCAAAAGAGGACCAGTATTTTGGTTGGCCTGTTTGGAGAAATGATGGTAGCAGTTTATTGGTTCAATGGATTAATCGTGGCCAAGATCATTTGAAAATATTTGATGTCAATCCTGGAACTGGTGCTAAAAAAATCATGTATGAAGAACAACAGAAAACATGGGTAGATTTAGAAGACAGGGCTGGGCAACGTTTTACTTTCTTAAAAACTAAGCCAGCTTTTATATTAGAAAGTGATAAAACCGGATGGAATCATTTGTATTTACACAATAACGATGGTAGTTTAATTAATCCAATAACATCAGGAGTATTCACTGTGTTAAATACTGAATTAATTGATGAAAAAAATGGAGTGGTTTATTTCACTGCAAGGGGTAAGGAAAATACGGCTCGTACAGATTTATACAGCGTTAAAATGAATGGTTCAGAAATGAAGCGATTAACTTTTGGAGATTACAATCATACACAAGTTAGATTATCACCAAATGGAAAATATTTTGTTACCTCATACAGCAATACAACTACTCCTACTAAAATGACATTATTAGATAGTAAGGGAAAAGTAGTACGTGAATTGGGGGATTCAAAAGGGGCTGCAATGGGCGATTACCAAATTGCTAAAACTGAATTTATCCGCATTAAAAGCGCAGATGGTTTATTTGAATTACCAGCACAAGTAACCTGGCCAGCCAATATGGATCCCAATAAAAAATACCCTATGTTGGTAGATATTTATGGGGGGCCAAATGCAGGTAATACCTGGGATAGTTGGAGTTGGAATCCTATTCGTGAAATCTATTCTCAAGAAGGGTTGATCCATGTGAAGTTTGATCACCGTGCGAGTGGTCATTTTGGTAAAGCAGGCGTGAATTATATGCACCGCAATTTGGGATTCTGGGAAATGCAAGATTATATGCATATGGCAAAGTGGTTCATCCAAAATGGACAAGCAGATCCTACAAAGATTGCCATTACTGGCTTTAGTTATGGAGGATATATGAGCACTTATGCATTAACTTATGGCTCATCTGTATTTACCCATGCTATGGCAGGTGGATCTGTAATTGATTGGAAATTATACGATAGTCATTACACCGAAAAATTCATGGATACTCCAGCGGAAAATCCAGATGGATATAAGAGCGGTAGCGTATTAACCCATATTGATAAATTCAATGGCGTATTACAATTGGTTCATGGTACAATGGACGACAATGTACATATGCAAAATAGCATTCAATTAGTGAGTGCTTTACAAGACAAAGGAAAAGATTTTGAATTCATGTTATATCCAGGAGGAAGGCATGGATGGGGTGGAGCCAAGGGAAATCACTTCAATAATTTAAAAACTAAGTTTATTTATAAGCATTTATTAAGCAAGGAAGTTCCAAAAGGAATGTTGCGTTAAAACAAGCTTAATGCTGATTTTAAAGGCCACTCATTTATATGAGTGGCTTTTTTTGTTATACAAATACGCTTACTTTCAATATTCAAATTGCAATTATGATTATTAAAAAAATAGGGGTATTACTAGCCTTAGCTGTACAAACCCTTTCGGCGCAAACCACTGCTCCTCGTTTTTTATCTCATCCAGTTTTATCTCCAGATGCACAAACGGTGGTATTTAGTTTTGAGGGAGATCTTTGGAAAGCTTCGACTGCAGACTTGCAAGCGACTCGACTAACTGCCATGCAAGGATATGAAACAACCCCACGCATTTCCCCTGATGGAAAATGGTTAGCGTTTACAGGCGAACAAATGGGCAATACGGATGTCTATATAATGCCTTTGAATGGAGGCGAAGTTAAACAGCTTACTTTTCATAGCGGGGCAGATGTAGTATCGAATTTTAGTTGGGATAGCAAAACCATTTATTTTACTTCAAGTAGGTATGGTCCTGCATCTGCTTATACGGTTGGTATTAATGGAGGTACGCCTAAGCGTTTGTTTGCTGATCATTATTTTTTGATGGATCATTTAATTGCGGAACATCCTAGCACTGGAGATATTTATTTTAATGATACTTGGGAAAGCAATAATCAAGTGGCAAGAAAAAGATACAAAGGGCCATTTAATCCAGATATTCAATCGTTCAATTTAACAACTAAAGCATATAAAAAGCATACTGATTGGGTGGGGAAAGATTTTGCAACAACCATAGATCAGAAAGGGGCAATTTATTTTATTTCAGATGAAGCCAATGGAGAGTATAACTTATATACTTTAAACAATGGTAAAAAAACTGCCCTCACTAATTTCAATAGTTCAATTAAGACACCTACTGTAAGCGCAAATGGGGAGTATGTAGTTTTTGAAAAAGATTATCAATTGTGGTGGTATAATGTGGCTAATAAAAAAGCTAGCCAATTGAATATTCAATTGTATCGGAACCAAATTTTACCAGCACAAAAAGAATACGATGTGCGTGGTAAGATAGGCGCAATGGATATTTCACCAGATGGGAAAAAATTGGCTTTTATTTCAAGAGGGGAATTATTTGTAAGTGATATAGAGGGAAAATTTATAAGGCAAATTAATAAAGGAAATACAGAGAGAGCAAGAGAAGTAAAGTGGTTGGCAGACAATAACACTTTATTATTTAATGAAACAGTAGAGGGCTATTTAAGTATTTTTTCTGTAACAGCTGATGGATCTACAATGCCTAAAAAAATCACTAACCAGTCCAAGGACAATCGTTCTTTGGTGTTGAATAAATCAAAAACTAAAATGGTTTATTTAAGTGGAAGAGATGAAGTTGTTTTGATGGATACAAAAACATTTGAAACCAAGACGGTTGTTAAAGATGAAATATGGGCAATGCAAAACTCAAGCCCTGGATTCTCTCCTAATGATGACTATTTAGTATTTACGGTAGTTAAAAATTTTGAGCAAGACATTTTGATTCATCATATCAAACAAAATCAAACGGTTAATTTAACCAACTCAGGTGTAACCGAAGCAGATCCTATTTGGTCGCCTGATGGAAAGTATATTTATTTTGTAAGTAATAGAACTAAGCCTTCCTATCCGTTTGGAATGGCAAATCCAAGAATTTATAGAATGGCTTTAGAAAAATTGGATGAGCCATTTCGGTCAGAAAAATTCAATGATTTATTTAAAGTTGAAAAGAAAGACACTACTAAACCTACTATAGTAATCAATATTGATTTTAATGGATTAATGGAAAGGTTGGAACAGGTTGGTCCTAGTTTTGGATCTCAGTATTTGTTGAATGTAATTAAGAAGGGCGATAAAACAACTTTACTATACATTAGTGATCATGCAGAAGGTAAAATGTCTCTTTGGAAAACTGTTTTAGATCCTTTTGAACCTAGTAAAACAGAGAAGATAAATGGAATTGATGCTAATAGTATTGATTATGCTGAAGCTGGAGAGAAAAGCTATTTATTAGGCAATGGGAATATTTATAAATTCAATTTAGAGGCCAACAAAGCTGATATGGTTTCTATTGCCCAAACATTTCAAAGAAGTTTAGCAGCAGAGTTTAAACAGATTTTTCAGGAAACATGGGCGCAAGTGGAACAAAATTTCTACGATGAAAAATTTCATGGGGTAGACTGGCGAGCCATGAAAAAGAAGTACGAAGCTTACTTGCCAGCACTCAATACCAGGGCAGACTTGCGGGTGTTATTGAATGATTTATTAGGCGAGTTAAATTCTTCTCACCAAGGATTTTCTTCATTTGGTGATGAAGAAACAATTCGATTGGTTAATCGAACTATGGAAACGGGCATTCGCTTTGATAATGATCAACCTTACACTGTTAAAGATGTGATAGCCAATACTGCTGCCGATAAAAAATCAATTGATGTTTTGCCTGGTGATATTTTGGTAAAAGTAAATAATGAAACAGTCGATATTTCTAAAGACAGAAACAGCTATTTTAGTAAGCCTAGTTTTGATAGAGAATTGCAATTAGTATTTAATCGAAACGGTAAACAAGTTACCGTAAACATTCATCCTCAAAGAACTGTCGCCCCTAATTTATATGATGAGTGGATTAAGAATAATCAAGCTATTGTAGATGCTAAAACCAATAAAAAAGTAGCTTACCATACAATGAAAGACATGGGCTTGGGAGAATTAGAGAAATTTTTTATTGATATGACCCAAGACCTTTATCAAAAAGATGCATTGATTTTAGACCTACGATATAATACTGGAGGAAATGTACACGATGAAGTATTAAAGTTTTTGAGTCAGAAAACTTACTTACGCTGGAAATATCGGGAGGGTAAACTCACTCCTCAATCTAATTTTGGCCCTTCAGACAAACCCATTGTACTGTTGATTAATGAACAATCTTTAAGTGATGCAGAAATGACAGCAGAAGGTTTTAAAGCCTTAAAGCTGGGAAAGATTATTGGAATGCCAACCTATCGCTGGATTATATTCACCAGTGGTGCAGGATTGGTAGATGGTTCATTTGTTCGATTGCCCAGTTGGGGTTGTTATAGCCTAGAGGGCAATGATTTGGAGTTAACAGGTGTATCTCCAGATATACAAGTGCCATTAAATTTTAATGATAAAATCAATAAAAGAGACCCACAGTTAGACAAAGCCATAGAAGAAGTTTTAAAGCAGTTGAAATAATTTATATTGGGGTATGTATTTTGATTTTAATTGGCGCAGCAGTCTATTACTCATCTTCTTTTTTCATGGGTTGGTGTATGCTTTCTTATTATTTAGGAAAGCATACCAACATGAAAGACCCTCTGATAATTGGTTAGGCTTCTTTTTAATCATGAGTATTCTTTACATCTGCCCTTGGATGTTGGGTTTTGCAGGATGGTATTGGGGAACTGAATGTTTAGAATGTAGGAATTTTATGTTTTATGTTCCCATGAATCATACCCTGCTAATGGGGCCTGTCATATACATGTACATTCGAAGTTTGTTAAATCCGTCTTTTACTTTTCGAAAAATTGATCGATGGCATTTTGTACCTGGCATTGCGTATATTATTTGGACCATTATAGTTGCAATAACCGACTTAGTAGTGTTGAAGAGATATTATTTAATGGATGGCCAAAACGATCCAGACTTTGATACCTGGTACCAAGCAATCGGTTTTTTTAGTTTGCTCGTTTATTTAGTATTGAGCTTGCGTTACTATTTAATGTATCGGGCTTTTATAGTTCAGGAGCTCTCTTTTGCAGATACAGTACAATTTAAATGGGTAAGAAATTTTCTAATCGCTTGCTTTATATATTTTTTCTCTACAGTATTATTAGATATCCTGAGACTTGCCGGAGTCGATATTGGTTACCAAGATACTTGGTGGTATTATTTATTGTTTGCTTTCATATTCTATTATATAGCCATAACAGGATATGCCCATTCTATAGAACAGAAAAAGAAATTTGAATTAGATTTTTTGCGCTATCAAATGCCTTCTTTAATGGGGGCTGAAACAGAGCCCCAAGAAAATCCAATAGAAGAAGCAGCTTTTGAAGTTATTCCAGCGGCTGCCCTTTCAGCGGTTGAAAACTCCTTAGAGAGCATCATTCCCCCACAATGGACAAAGAAAGTAACTCAAACCATGGTAAATGAAAAGTTGTACCGCAACCCTGAACTAACATTAACCGATTTAGCCAATCACTTAGGTACCAATCCCTCCCTGCTCTCTAAAATCATTAACAGAAGCTTCGGCAAAAACTTTAATGATTATGTGAACGAATACAGGGTGCTCGAGGTTAAAGACCAATTATCCAATCCTAATAATGCTCATCTAACCATAATGGGATTAGCTTATGATGCCGGTTTTAATAGTAAAGCAACTTTCAACAGAGCTTTTAAAAAAGTCACTGGGGATAGTCCTAAAACGTTTCAAATTAAATAATTTATACTTCGTAAGTTATTCATTATTAGTGTTTCATGATTTGAGACCAACTATACCAGTCTCAAATGATGATTTGAGGCGGTAACCCTTGTGGGTGTGTGCATTTTGCACCCACAAACGAAAACCATGCAAAAATTATTGATTATTTCTTTGCTGTTAATTGCAACTAGTTCCAAGTCTCAAAACACTACTTTATCAGACACACTGAAATCTACTATTACAGCTGAAGTTACCGTAGTAGCGAGTAAGCCATTTATTAGAACCCTTGTAGATAAAACGGTCTTAAATATTGCAGCAAAACCCTCTACCGCAGGTCAAAATGCCCTAGAGCTGTTGAAACTGGCTCCTGGTGTGGTAGTTGATCCCAACGAAAATATTCAAATGGGAGGTAAAAATGGGGTAACGGTTTTAATTGATAACCAAAATACCCAGTTATCTGCACAAGACCTTGCTCAATTATTAAAAAGCATTGAGTCGGATAATATAAAAGAAATTGAAATCATTGCAAATCCTTCAGCTAAGTACGATGCTGCAGGAAATGCTGGTATCATCAATATTATTTTGAAAAAAAGTTTGACCAATGGGTTTAATGGATCGCTAACGGGGAATTTTACCCAGAGTACTCATAGCCGTGCTAGTACATCAACTAATTTAAACTTTAGAAAGAACCAATGGAACTGGTTTGGAAATTTCGGGATTAATCAGGGCTATCAAGAAACCATTGCCAATAATGATCGCAAATTGGCCAATCAACAATTAATTCAACGTGGAATAGAAAAAGACCAATTTGGCGGAAGCAATATTAGAGCAGGAGTTGATATTGCTTTGAATAAAAAAACAATCATTGGTTTTCTTTGGCTAAAAAATACGCGTTACACCAATATGGACAATACCAACTTAACGGCGATTCAACAAATGGGTGTTTTAGATACCAATGTTATCACCAACAGCATTGCCCCCAACCAATTTAACCGAAATAATTATAATGTTAATTATCGTTGGACCAATGGCAATAAGCAATCTTTAAATATTGATGCGGATTATACTCAATTTTATGCAGGATTAAATAATTTTGTAAATGTTTTAACCGTACCTGTCAATGGTTTGAATACCCCTTTAAATACCATCAACAATGAAGCTAGTGTGAACATTCAAATAAGTAGTATTAGGGCAGATTACACGCAAAAAATAAATGAGCAACTTAAAATTGAAACAGGGTTTAAATCGGTTTATTCTTTAGCAAATAATGCATTATTAGTGTTGCAAAATCAAAATGGTAGTTGGAGATCTGATACCGGAAAGTCTAACCAATTTCAATTTAAAGAATATATACATGCTGCTTATTTTAGCGTGCAAGCAAATTATCAAAAATGGTCATTTCAAGCAGGACTTCGAGCAGAACAAACAACTGTAAATGGACTTTCAACCAATTTGCTTAAAACAGCAACCATTAAGCCAGATACTGCTTATTTAAATTTATTTCCAACCCTTTTTGTGCAGTATCAAGTAAAGCAAAATCACCAATTGGGTTTTTCTTTTACTAAAAGAATTGATCGACCTAACTATCAAGATCAGAATCCATTTATTTATCAGCTAGACGCATTTAATAGTGAGCAAGGAAATCCTTATTTAATTCCTCAAATTACTTATGGTGCAGAATTGAGTTATACGTATAAGTATGCTACTAGTATTAAAGTTCAGTATGGTATTACCAATAATTACATTGAGCAATTAACTTATCAAATAGGTAAGAGTACCATTCAAATACCACAAAATGCAGGCACTAGAAAAATGATCAATATCAGTATTAGTAGTCCTTTGCCAGTAAACAATTGGTGGAATATGTACATTAGTCTTTCCCCATTTTATCAGTCTTATAAAGTGTTATTGAGTGGTTTTGGAACCAGCGAGAATCGTTCTCAAAGTAGTTGGGGTATGAACGGATATATGAGCCAAAATTTTTCATTGGGTAAAAAATGGAATGCGGATATCAGTGGTTGGTATAATTTTCAAAATGCTACCACCATTTATAAATCGAAAGCATTAGGCAGTATAAATATTGGGGTAAGTAAAAAAATAATGAATGAAAAAGCTACTGTAAAACTTGCAATTACCGATTTACTAAATACCCAGCGTTGGGAGCAAACTGCCTCTACCAATTCTTTGGATTTGCGCACTTATCGTAAATGGGAAAGCAGAAATATGGCGATTAGTTTCAGCTATCGTTTTGGAAATAACAAAATAAAAAGTGCCCGAGATAGAGAAACAGGATCAAGTTCAGAGATAGACAGAATCAAACAATAAATCACTTTAAAATTGTAAACATGAAAAAAATTTTAGCCTTCAGTACTTTATTAATAACTCAGTGGGTAAATGCTCAAACTCAAGCGCCCAAATTGGTTACTTTCTATTTGAAAAATGTACAGTTGTTGCCAAAAAAAGTGACGATTATATCTTACAGCCCTAGCATAACAGGCAATGGCACCAATGGCTATATCTTATTTCCGGGAATAAAAAAATCGGTTTCATATACTGTTGGTACCAAACTATATTTAGCTACTTCACAACAAGTAGGCGTGGTAATGAGTGGAAATAGAATTGATAAGGATAAACCTTTTTTAGTGGTGAGTATTTCCGACGCTAATAAAACTTTTAAAGTAAATTAGTGCATGGATTCAAACAGTTTTTATTTCTGGTTAAGTCAACAACAAGGGTTAGCAATTCAACCTGTAGTGGCTTTTAATCCCCAAAGGGAAAAATTATTGGCAATGGATTTTACAGAACACAATAAGGCTTTAACCAAAGCAGTAATTGAAGACGTCAATCTTTTTTCTGAGTATATTAGTCAACAGTTGAGTGATGCGGGTGCCTTATATGGTATTGGTGGTTATAATGAACACAGAACGGTGTATGCAAGAAGTAGGGTATTTGATGGTGTTAAAGAAGAAGATGCAAGATGCATTCATTTAGGAGTTGATATTTGGGGTAAAGTGGGTACGAATGTTTCGGCACCATTGGATGGCACGGTTCATAGTTTCGCTTTTAATGAAGCATATGGTGATTATGGGGCAACCATTATTTTATCACACCAAATTGCTGGTGCAACTTTTTATAGTTTGTATGGTCATTTAGCTTTACATGATGTAGAAAATTTAACTGAAGGAAAGTTCATTCATGCTGGAGAAGTCTTTGCGCATTTTGGTCCACCCGCAGAAAATGGGCAGTGGCCTCCACATTTGCACTTTCAATTGATGCTAGATATGGAAACTAAAAAAGGAGATTATCCTGGAGTGTGTAGTTTATTGGATCGCCAAAAATACCTCAACAATTGTCCTGACCCAGATACATTATTGAACCTAATTCAATGGGCTAAGTAGTCGGCACAAAATTGGGTTGCTCCCATTGTTTAATTATATGTGAGGGGATGATATGAATGCCTGTTTTTGAATGAGTAGCAAAATAAGCCATGCTTCTGGCAATTGCTTTTGCATGTACAGGTATATATTTCTTGAAGCGACCTTTCATGATTGGTATTGCTTTAAGGGCAAAAAAGATACCTATTTCTTCAAGCCATCTAGATTCTTTTCTAGGGCCAAGTATAAAAGATGGTTGGAATATATAAATGGAACTATAATTGAGTTGTTTTAATGCTTCTTCTAGTCTTCCCTTTGTTTTATTATAAAATACACTAGACTTTGGATTAGCTCCTGCAGCACTTACCACTAAAAATCTTTTACTGCCTGCAGATAATTGAAGTTTGGCAATATGTAGGGGAGCATATAAGTCTACCAAAGTAAATGCCTCCCTGGTTTTTACAGTTTTAATAGTTGCACCTAAGCAACAATACACATCATCTGCATTGGTCCATGATTCAATGGTAGCAAAATTGACCAACTGTTCAACCAATTTAGGATGAGATCTACCTAGGGGCTTGCGAACATAAATGGTTACTTGGCTGTAGAAATCCGATTCTAACAGAATTTCAAGCAGATACGACCCTGTTAATCCACTTGCACCGAGTATCAAAGCTTTTCTTTCCACCATCCTATAATTTTACCAAAGATAAGGACTGCTTTATTTGTACTTTTGAATTGTTATGTCAAATAATAATCTGAACAACGATTTAAATGCGTTAAACCCCGCAGAGAAAGAGTTTGAAAATACCATTCGACCTCAAGAGATTGATGATTTCTCTGGACAGCCTCAATTGATTGAGAATTTGGTCATATTCATTAAAGCAGCTAAACTAAGGGGGGAAGCATTAGACCATATATTGTTTCATGGCCCTCCAGGTTTGGGTAAAACAACTTTGAGTAGAATCGTGGCCAATGAATTAGGCGTAAGTATTAAAGAAACTTCAGGGCCTGTAATAGAAAAGCCAGGAGATTTAGCGGGTTTATTGACCAATTTGCAACCCAATGATGTACTATTCATCGATGAAATTCATCGTTTGAGTACTGTTGTAGAAGAATACCTCTATTCTGCAATGGAAGATTTTAAGATTGATATTATGATTGATACCGGTCCTAATGCAAGGAGTATTCAAATCAATTTAAATCCTTTTACATTGGTTGGCGCTACTACTCGCAGTGGGTTATTAACTGCCCCTTTATTATCTCGTTTTGGAATTAAATCTCGTTTAGAATATTATGGGGCAGCTGTACTACAAAAGATTATAGAACGAAGTGCGGGAATTCTTGGAACAAAAATTACCATTGATGCGGCTGCAGAAATTGCAGGAAGAAGCCGCGGGACGCCCAGAATAGCCAATGGTTTATTAAGAAGGGTTAGAGATTTTGCACAGGTATTAAATGATGGAAAAATTGATTTGGGAATCACACAACATGCACTTAAAGCATTAAATGTAGATGCCCATGGTTTAGATGAAATGGACAATCGAATTTTAGCTGCAATCATTAATAAATTCAAAGGCGGTCCAGTTGGTATTACCACTATTGCAACAGCAGTGGGTGAAGAGCCAGGTACAATTGAAGAGGTATACGAGCCATTCTTAATTCAAGAGGGTTTCTTACAAAGAACCCCTAGAGGAAGAGAAGCTACGTTGAAAGCCTACAATCATCTAGGGGTTGTAATGAAAAGGGGGGAAGCTGGAGAGCTATTTACCTAAAAGGTGTTGAGCCTAAGGTGCAACCAGTCTGAATCCATTTCCATGAATATTGACAATTTCAATATTGGTATCTTCTTTTAAGTACTTGCGTAATTTGGCAATATAAACATCCATGCTACGGCCATTAAAATACGTGTCGCTACCCCATATTTTTTTCAAAGCCCTTTCACGAGGTAACAAATCGTTTTTATGCTCCGCTAGCATTTTCAATAATTCATTCTCTTTTGGAGAAAGGGTTTGCATGGTAGTGCCTATTTTTAATTCCCTCAATTTTGGATTAAAATGGT
>JBKBWE010000306.1:0-3178 GCA_046289145.1 Sediminibacterium sp. | reverse complement strand
AGACACGGTCACATTTAAAAATTATTCTCAAAATGCGGATAGTTTTGAATGGTATATCAGAAATAATGCCACTGGAACTCAACAATTGATTAGTACTGCAGTTGATTTAAAATATTCATTTCCATCATCTGCTAATTATAGTATTTGGCTGAGTGCATCCAAAAGTGGCTGTACTGCTGTTTCTGAAAGATTTAGCTTGAATGTAACAGAGGCTACAAGTGATGCTACATTGGTGCTTTATTCGGCCAATTGTTACAAGAATGATTCAATACAATTGGTTTTTGGAATAATGAATTATGGAGTAGATACTATACCTGCGGGCACTACAGTAAGGTTTTATGATAAAGACAGTTCTGTTCCTGGTAGAAAAGAATATGACAGCCTATTTAAAACACCTGCTGATATTTTGGGCAATTGCTCGGCCATATATACGCATATATTAAAGGCAGATAGAAACAGGCCAGATTCTATTTACTTAATTTTTGATGAAGAAAATGCCATACAAGAACTAAGTAAAACCAATAATCGTGCACGAAGATTTTTGTTTCAACCAACACGAAGCATCACCCCAAAAGATACTACTGTATTGGTAAATAGCACACAAAGTTTTAAACTAAATCATGCGCCAGACCCACTAAGCTCAATACTTTGGACCAGTAATACAGGAATTTTTAGTTGTACCAATTGTTTAACGCCATCTATGAAAATATTGGATACAACTTATTTGAAAGTAAAAACGGTTACTCAGTATGGATGCGAAGATTCTACTACCGCCACCATCAATATTTTTCCAAACGATTTAGTGGCTAGCAATCAAAAAATATATTGCTATAAGAATAATGATAGTGTATTCGTAAGTAGCCAACTCTGTTTATTAAACGGATATGAACAATTAACAAAATCAATAAAGATTCAATATTTTGATACCCTTAAAACCGAGCCAAGCGCTCAACTATTGTATGAAATAGTTGTTCCTGCATCTACTGTTTTCACCAATGGATGTGCTACCATCAGTCATTCTTTTGCAAGGAAAGGTGCAAATAATGTATATCTATATATGAATCCCGACTTGGCTATTTACGAAGAACAAACCAACAACAATGCCCTTTCTGTACCCTATCAAGTATTTGCCATTGGTTTACCTATTACACAAATTGCCATACCTAGAGGAGATCCATATCCATTGTCTATTCTACAATTTGGAGAACCAGTGATCGATATTCGATGGACACCCAGCTTTGCATTTAATTGTACTGATTGTTTTACACCAATTCTTAAAACAAATTCATCCACCATTATTTCTGCGATAGCCACTAGTCAATATGGTTGTGTAGATACTGCGTCTATTCCTGTGAATGCTTATTTTACTTCACATATATCCTTACCCAATGTATTCACTCCCAATGGAGATGGAAAGAACGACTATTTTTATGTGATTGCAGGCAAAGAAGTAACGCAAGTAAAATTGTTTAGAATAATGAATAGGTGGGGAGCCACTGTATTTAATAAGTCAGGAAATTTACCCAATAGTTATACGGATGGATGGGACGGAACTTACAACGGAAAGCCCGCAGAAGCAGGGACCTATATCTATCAACTAATCGTATTACTTACAGACGGTACAACGGAAACATATAAAGGAAATATTACGCTACTCAGATGATGCTACAGCCAATGAATACATTTTTAATCCGTGCATTGCTGGCTTTTACATTACTAGCATCATTAAATAATTTTGCAAAAGCCCAAGACCCTAGTTTCTCTCAATTTTTTTCTTCACCGTTAACCCTGAACCCAGCGTTAACAGGAAACTTTAATGGAACCATGAGGGCGGTGAGTAATATTCGTTCTCAAAACGCAGACTACAATAATGCCTATAATACAAAAACCCTTTCAGTAGATTTTAATTTATTAGCCAATAAAATTAAATCGATTGATCGGCTGAGTATGGGTGTTCTTTTACTATCAGATCAAACTGGCAACAAAATTATCACCCAAAATAATTTAGGCCTTTCGTTGTCATACTTGAAAGGTTTAGATGATGAACAAAAAAGATCTATCACAATAGGGTTTCAAAGCAATTATAGCAATAGAAGGTTCAATGCTGCCAATGCACAATTTGAAGACCAGCTTACTCCCGGTGGATTCACCCTTCCTAGTGGAGACATTTTATTAAACAACAATTTGAGCAAAACGGCGGTTGATATTAATACTGGAATCTTATTCCAATATGCGCCTACCAGCGAACACCACTATTATATTGGTGCGTCATTGTTTAATTTACTTCAAGCTCAAAAAGAGTTTGGAAGTGGCACTAGTGTATCGCCATTACGCAAAACAATTCATGGCGGTATGATGAGCCCAATTGGATACGCCGGAACATTTCATGCAAGTTTTCAATTTCAACAACAAACAAATTTTAATCAATTATTGATTGGAGGGGCTTACAGTTATTATATTAAAGATGCATTACGTTCTTATGTTGAATTATATTTAGGCGCATGGTATAGAACCGACCAAAGCATCATTCCTTATATTGGAATTGAATGGAATTATTGGCGATTAGGTTATACCAATGATATGAATTTTAGTAACCGAATTAATGCTGGCCAATTGCGCTACTCTAACGAAGTTTCTTTGTACTATACTTTAAACAAAGACAAAAGCTTATTAAAATACAAGTGTGGGGTGTTTTAAGGATTAAAATATATACTTACCAATCATCGGTCCTAAAAGAAGAAGCAGGTAATCCTTGTGTATTATATAGACTGCCAGCCACCCAACTTTTAAAAGCATACCTAACACTTAAGGGATTTTTGATGGAATCATTCCAAACTATTAGGGAACTTTTTTTCTCAGTATTAATTTTTACTTGTGCAGGATGAAAAATTTTGTCTTCCCCTGCTATTTCAAAATCTATAAAAGGTTTTCCAAAACCACTAAAGCCTAAATCAGCATGATGAACGTTGACAATATTTTTTCATTATTAGTGAAGGCTCCCCATTTTGAGTACGCATTAAATGTATAATTTTTTTTCTTTTAATGCTAATGGGCTGCTTTTGTTTTTCTCGATATACCCTTGGCGGTAATCCTCCAAGCGCATCATGTGGTCGATGGTTATTGTAATCCACTATCCATGCATCCGAAATTTCTCTTACTTGGTTTAAGTTATCAAATG
>JBKBWE010000305.1:0-3183 GCA_046289145.1 Sediminibacterium sp. | reverse complement strand
CTACCAGAAGTACCTACTAGTGAACCCTTTGACCCCGTTTTTAGTGCTTTAAACAACCCCGAGCCAATAAATACCCCTGCTCCCATTGAAGCCAAGAAATCAAACCTTGAGCCCCTCTTGCCAGAGCAGGATTACAGTGAAGAAGAAACCAGTAGTACCATTACCCACCCCGATCAAGATAAAAGTGACGCCAAAATAGCCAGTATATTGTCTAACCAGTTGGCTGAATTTAGAAAGCCAATTGAAAAGGAGACTGAATTGACCATTGAGCCAGTTCAAGATAAATTACATACCATTGATTATTTTGCCTCACAAGGCATTCAAATTGATTTAAGTAAGATTCCTCAGGACAAACTAACTACCAAACTGAGAAGGTTTACCGATTGGTTAAAGGACATGAAAAATCATAGTCCAAACCCCGAAGACCTTGGTACAAGCCCAGAACAGGAGAAAAAAGTAGCTGAAACAGCCTTGGTTTCAAATGAGTCTAAAGAAATTCTGACCGAGACAATGGCCGAAGTTCTAGCTAAACAAGGCCAAATTGATAAAGCAATTCAGCTTTATATCAAATTAAGTTTCTCTAATCCTGAAAAAACCGCTTATTTTGCAGACAAAATTCAACAATTAAAAGGTATTTAAAATGATTTATCTGTTTTTGGTTCTGATTGTGATTGCAGCTGTTGGCTTGGCTTTTATGGTATTGATTCAAAATCCCAAAGGCGGCGGATTAGCCGGTAATGTGGGTGGAATCAGCAACCAATTAATGGGTGTTAAGCAAACTACCGATGTTTTAGAGAAGGGCACATGGATTTTTGCCGCTATCATAGCCTTATTGGCATTATTCTCTACTTTGTTTTTAAAAGGAGGTTCAACTGATGTTGATACTGAAGTTCTTCAGAAAATCAACACCACTACAACTACCCCAGCTCCTGCTGCTTCTGGTGTACAACAAGCACCTGCTGCAACAGTACCTGCAAAAACCGACACTTCTAAGAAATAAACTTATTTCCACTTATTTTAAACCCTGCCTTATAAAAAAGACAGGGTTTTTTATTTATTTTACTTTATGGCTCGAAAAAAACAATCATCCCCAAAAAAGACCAATGGTTCCAAAAAAGTATTGGTCGTTATTTCCATTACAATTGTAGTCATTGCTTTTATTATTTACTGGCTGTTTGCTTTGTCGGCAACCGCATTTGACGAAAAAAGCAGAATGATTACTATTGAAAAAGACAATACACAAAAATCGGCTGTAGTAAAAGTTTTTGAAGAGGCCGGCATTCTACAATTTCCTAGTCTTTTAGGCATAGCTGGCGCCCCTTTGAATATTTGGGATAAAATGAAACCAGGCAGGTATGAAATAAAGAAAGGACAAAGTATTATTGATATCGTTAGAATGCTAAAGAACGGAAGACTAGCAGAAGTGAAACTAGTGATCAATCGAGTTAGAACCAAAGCAGAGTTAGCAAAGTTAATCAGCAAGCAATTCATGACCGATTCTAGCAAGGTGATGGAATACATTAGTTCAAATGATTCATTGGCTATAATTGAGTCTGACACTACGAATTTGTTCACTAAAATAATCCCAGACACATATAACTATTATGCTGATGCATCTATGCAAACCATACTTCAGAAACTAAGTGCTGGTGCTAAAAGCTTTTGGGCGAAAAACAATCGACTTCAAAAAGCTGCATCTTTAAATATGACTCCCGAAGAAGTTTATATTTTGGCATCCATTGTTGATGAAGAAACCAATTACGATGCTGATAAATATAAAATTGCTAGTGTTTATATAAACCGGTTAAAAAAACAAATGCCTTTACAAGCTTGTCCCACCATTAAATATGCGATGAATGATTTTACCATAACACGTATTTATGAAAAATATTTATCCAACCCTTCTCCATACAATACTTACAAAGTCAAGGGACTTCCTCCAGGTCCTATTTGCACTCCTTCTCCTAAAACCCTTGATATTGTTTTAGATGCGCCACAAACAGACTATATTTATTTTGTAGCGAAAAGCGATTTTAGCGGGTACCACCATTTTAGTAATAATTACGAAGAACACAATGCAAAAGCAAAAGAGTACCAGAAAAAATTAGATGAATACATGATGAAAAAAAAGGTAGAAAAACCATAATATGACCAAACTCGAAAGAATTATACTAAACTGGCCTCCTATTGCTTTTATTATTACTAAAAGTAAAGCCTTGTATATTCCGGGTTTCCAAGGCATTCCTTTATACGATGTAGTGGTGTTCTTTATTAAACAAGTAAACAAAATAGGCTTAAATGAAAGAGCTGCCGCTATTTCATTTAACTTAATAATGGCTTTGCCTGCAACCATTCTATTCTTGTTTTCAATTCTACCTTATTTTCCGGAATTCCTGAATATTAAGCAGCAAATGCTTGCCCTATTTGAAGACATCAGTCCTAATTCGAATACGTATAAAATCATAGCTAATCTTATGGACGACCTCATGCAAAGAAGTTTGGGAGTATTTTCTTTTGGATTTTTATTGGTGGTGTATTACGCTTCAAATGCAATGATGTCTCTGATCATTACTTTTGATCGCTCCATAATGGAGCATAAAAGATTTTTCCTTCATCAGCGTTGGAAAGCTATTCAACTTACTACCATCATTATTTTATTACTAATTGCCTCAACGTTAATTTTATTAGGACAAGAACAACTCACTTATTTAATACGGAAATTATCAGGGTTAAAAAAATCTAATCTGGTTTGGCTTAATGGCATTAGATGGGTAGTAATTATCGGTTTATTTTTTTATGGCATCGCTTTTATTTACAAGTATGCTCCCTCTGTAAAAATAAGGTGGAAACTGGTTTCTCCAGGATCCCTTTTAGCAACAGCCCTAATTTTAAGTACTACTTTATTGTTTTCGTATTGGGTAAATAATTTTGGAAACTATAATAAAGTCTACGGATCTATTGGTACTATTATGATTTTGATGATTCTAGCTTATATCAATTCCTTAATTCTTCTAATTGGGTTTGAATTAAATGTGAGCATAACTTATTTAACCCAGCATGCTGCTCAGAGAAAGAAGCTACAAGAATCAACTAGCTGAGAAACTTGCCCATAATGTTTTTATTTGTGCTGCGTCTGGATGTAGTTGTACATTTTGATCATATAATCCGGCTGCTTTTCGTTGC
>JBKBWE010000026.1:0-16894 GCA_046289145.1 Sediminibacterium sp. | reverse complement strand
GGTTAAAAATACGCAATTTGGGGGGCTAAATAGAAAACGACCTACCTTTACGGCGTGAGAAAACAACGAAAAACAGTTGTACTAGAGAAAGTACTGGTACAGGATTATGCGGCCGAAGGAAAATCTTTGGCTAGAGTAGATGGTAAAGTAATTTTTATTGAGGGAGCAGTTCCCGGCGATGTGGTAGATGTTCAATTATCTAAAAACAAAGCCGACTGGGCCGAAGGGCATACTGTTCATATTCATAGCTTGTCTTCGGATAGGGTTACCCCTTTTTGCGAACATTTTGGCGTTTGTGGCGGTTGCCAATGGCAAATGCTACCCTATGAAAAGCAATTATTTTATAAACAGAAGCAAGTTACCGACAACCTAACCCGTATTGCAAAAATTAATCTTCCTGAAATTGCGCCTATAATTGGAGCCGATTTTACACGTGGGTATAGAAATAAAATGGAATATACTTTTGCTACCCGAAAATACATTCCAACGGATGAATTTAGAAGAATGAAAGCAGAAGGGGTCGATTTTAACAATCAACCAGGGGCAGCAGGTTTTCATGTTCGTGGATTTTTTGATAAAGTGGTAGAAATAGACACTTGCCATTTGCAAGAAGAACCCACTAACTTAATTAGAAAAGCAGTAGCAGCTTATGTTCTTGCTAATGAATTGCCTTTTTATAATATCAAGAGCCATGAAGGGTGGATTAGAAACCTCCTCGTAAGAAGCAGTACTACAGGAGAATTAATGGTGAATATGGTTATAGCTTATGAAGAAAAGGAACATCGAATTGCGCTTTTAGATCAGTTATTGAAATCGTTCCCACAAATAACTACGTTGTTGTATACTATTAATGGTAAAAGAAACGATAGCCTGCACGATCAAGAACCAATAGTTTATTTTGGCAAAGGCTATATCATTGAGAAATTAGAAGATATTTCATTTAAGATTAGTCCTAAATCATTTTTTCAAACCAATACCAAGCAGGCAGAAAAATTATATGCGGTAACCAGAGAATTTGCTGAACTAGATGGCAGCCAGCTTGTTTATGATTTGTATTGTGGAACCGGAAGTATTGGATTATTTGTAAGCAAGTTTGCAAAAAAGCTAATTGGGGTTGAAATGGTAGCAGATGCCATTGAAGACGCCAAAGAAAATGCGGCTTTAAATGGAGTAAACCATGCTTCTTTTTTTGCGGGTGATGTCATTGACATTTGCAACGACGCTTTTTTTGAAGCGCATGGGAAAGCAGATGTGGTAATTACAGATCCTCCAAGAGCTGGAATGCACGAAAAACTAGTAAAAAAACTATTGGAAATAGCCGCTCCTACGGTGGTTTATGTAAGCTGTAATCCTGCAACGCAAGCAAGAGACTTGGCTTTATTAAGCGAAAAATACCAAGTAACCAAAATACAACCAGTCGATATGTTTCCACATACCTTGCATATTGAAAATGTTGTACAACTGAAATTGATTAATTAATTATGACAGAGTTTAGACCAAGTAGATTTGAGATATTACCTACCATCGTAAAAAACTTATTGATCATCAATGGGCTTTTTTTTCTGGCACAAAATATCATTTCAGGACCTAATGGCTTCTTGAATATGGAAAATATTTTTGCCTTGCATGGATGGCAAAGTAGCTTGTTTCAGCCATGGCAGTTGATTACACATATGTTCATGCATGGAGATTTTGGCCATATTTTAGGTAATATGTTTGCACTTTGGATGTTTGGCTCAGTTTTGGAAAACTTATGGGGTTCAAAAAGATTTTTAACTTTTTACTTGATTTGTGGACTAGGTGCTGCCTTAATACATTTATTGTTTTTGAGTTATGAGTTTGTGCCACTCATGAATGACTATAAAGTCATTTTTAACTTACATGAAGATGGTGGAGCTTCATTAAATAATGCAATGATTCGTTTTATTGATACATATAATATTCGATTCGAGAATCACAGTGAAATTATTAACAGTTTAAGGTTAAATCCAGACAATACTATTGCTAGTGCCCAAATGTTTGAAGCATTAACCAATTTTTACGACAAAAATATTAATACTGCTACCCTAGGGGCAAGTGGTGCAGTGTTCGGTATTTTAGCAGCTTTCATTTATTTATTCCCGAATACTTATATCTATATCTATTTTCTATTCCCCATAAAAGCAAAATGGATTGGACTACTCTATTTCTCTTATGAGTTCTTTTTTGCCCTTAAAAACTCTGCAGGAGACAATGTAGCCAGATGGGCACATATAGGTGGAGCTATCGTTGGATTACTAATTGTTATTACTTGGAACAAAACCCGTAAAAAAACGTTCTATTAGTATGTCACCACTAACACAAAAAAGCGCCAGAAATATATTACTTGGCCAAGATAATAACGCATTGGTATTCTTATTTGCTGTGAATTCCTTGGTTTTTGTATTAATTAATTTTATAAGGATAGTTTACTTTTTATCGGACATTCCTTTGGAATTTTTCAATAAGCAAATATTAGACTGGTTTACGCTATCTCCTGTACCAGAAGTCTTTTTTGCAAGACCATGGACCATTTTTACAGCAATGTTCACCCACTTAAGTATATGGCAGTTAATTAGTACGCTGTTATGGTTATGGGCATTTGGATACATATTGCAAGACTTAGCGGGCAATAGCAAATTATTACCCATCTATTTATATGGAGGATTTGTAGGTGCAGTTGTTTTTCTTTTGACCAATAACTTATTCCCCGTTCTAGAAAGAAATATTTTAACCACCCCAGCAATGATGGGAGGAGGGGCCGCAGTGATGGCTGTTGCTTTAGCAACTACTACATTGGCGCCAGACTATAGATTATTCCCATTAATAAATGGAGGAATTCCACTTTGGGTGCTCACATTGGTATTTGTTGCTATAGACTTTGCTACATTATCGGGGGGTAATGCAGGAACAGGAGCAGCCCATTTAGCGGGCGGAGCTATAGGTTTCTTTTTTGTAAAGCAATTACAAAAGGGGAAAGATTGGAGTGCATGGATGAATGCATTGGTAGATTGGGTAGACAACCTATTTAATCCAGAAAAGAAAAAAGAACAACAAAAACAATCAGAAAAACATTTCTATAGAGCCAATAGAAAACCCTACGAAAAAATTGCCAATATTACCCAACAGAAACTAGACGATATCCTAGATAAAATAAACCAGCATGGATATGCGTTTTTAACAGACGAGGAGAAGGCTTTCCTAAAAAGAGCCAGCGACCAAGACCTGTAATGACATCACAACATCCCATTTTTACTTTTATTAAGACCAGCATAGCTGCATTGGGGTTTCCCTTAATATTCATTTATTGGATTGGGGCATTTAGCGGCTGGATGGACCCGCATATTTTTACTGGCATTACTTTTTTAGCCATTGGATTTCCATTACTGTTTCTCGCCAGTTTTTTATGGTGCTGCATTATTGTATTGTTATTTAGAAAAAAATCCTGGATGGTTTTTTTATTATTACTACCAGGAAGCTTTAATTTATTCAACACTTACTCTATTCGGTTTAGCCAAACATTTAATACTACAAAAGATCCTCAATCTATTCGAGTATTAACCTGGAATGTGAATGAATTTTTATTTAGTAAACCAGAAGCGGAATCTTGGAAATATGATCAGGGCGAAATGCTCCATTTCATAAAAGAAGTAAATCCAGATATACTTTGTTTTCAAGATTATATTGTTTCCCCTGGTTGGGCCGAACGAGATATCCCAGGGTTTATAAGAGATAGTTTAGGGTTCCCTTATCAGTTTTTTAGCATGGACGACTTAGATTACGGAACCATTATTTTTTCCAAA
The DNA here is from genome assembly GCA_046289145.1 of Sediminibacterium sp. Lineage (GTDB taxonomy): Bacteria > Bacteroidota > Bacteroidia > Chitinophagales > Chitinophagaceae > Sediminibacterium. Next base: position 13,073 of record JBKBWE010000026.1, on the reverse strand, counting down.
TTCCCTATTAAAAATAGTGGCCGAATTGTATACACGCAAGCATCACATCCAGAAAGTATTGCATATGCCGATGTAGAAATTAAGAACAAAACTATTCGCATATTCAATACGCATTTTAGATCTATGTTTTTACACCACAATAAATTATCTAGTGCTGTATTGGGAAATTTAAAATACGTAAAAGAAGACACCAATTTTCTATTTCAATCGAACCGATTTGAAAGATTAGAGTATTATGATCGAGTACATACAGTTCAAGCCCAACAAGTGATAGATGCATTTGATGATACCAAAATGCCATTTATTTTTTGCGCTGATTTAAATGCTGTACCAAGTAGTTATGTATATCAATTATTAAGACAAAACACACTCGATGCCTATTTAGAAAATGGTTCCGGCTTAAGAGGTACTTATAAAAAAGGAAGTTTTTTAGCGAGAATTGATTTAATACTCACGTCAATAGATTGGAAAACCGTACAATATTATTCTCCAAAACTTGATTTATCAGATCATTATCCTGTGATTGCAGATCTACAGCTTTCCAATTAAATTTTTTGTAATTTTAATTATGGCTAAAGGCTGGATCAGAAAAACCACGAAGAAATTTTTCATTATTGTTAATGCAATTATTGTTTTGTTTTTTTTGATTGCCGCTCTATCACCCTACATCAATCCTAATCAAATTTGGCTACATGGGTTATTAGCATTAACCACCCCTTACCTCATTTTAGCACTAATATTATTTACCTTATTTTGGTTAATATCTAAACCAATTTGGTCTTTAATGCCAATTATTGCGTTGTTAATTGGATGGCAACAAATTTCTGTCGTGTTTGCATGGACAGGAAATTCCATCTTTACAAAAAGGAAAGCCGAAAATCATTTTAGAATTGTTAACTGGAATGTGCAAAGTTTTAATGGTCTATCTAAAGATGCATTGGCAAAAAAGTTGGTAAGAAACGAAGTGGCATCAAGCATTTTAAAAACCTATCCAGATGTAATTTGCTTACAAGAATTCAACAATGCAGAGGCGGAAAACAATATTAGTTTATTCAAAAGCACCCATCGTTATTACTTTTTTTCTAAAGACCATAAAAGAAATGATGGCACTTATCAATCCGGATGTATTATTTTTTCTAAATATCCCATCATCGATTCTGGCAGAGTAGTTTTTCCATCAGAAGAAAGTTTAATTTACGCAGACTTATTAAAAGGAAATGATACCATTAGGGTATTTACTACCCATTTACAGTCTTTCAAGTTTAAAAAGAAAGATTATGCTGATATTGAAAAAATTAAGGAATCAGATGAGTCTTCTTTTAGTGCTTCACTTAGTATAATGCGCAAAATGAAGGCTGCCTATAAAAAAAGGGGGATTCAAGCTGATTTAGTAAGGAATGCTCTAAACAAGAGCCCATATCCATCGGTAATTACAGGCGATTTTAATGACGTTCCTAATTCCTATACCTATTTTAATATTAAAGGTGATAAAAACGATGCTTTTTTGCAAAGAAGCTTTGGTTTAGGTAGAACCTTTATTTCTTTAGCGCCAACCCTAAGAATTGACTATATCTTATTAGATAAACAATTTGAAGTAAAGCAGTTTGATATGGTTGATGAGTCTTTAAGTGACCATATCATGCTTGTAGCTGATATTCGTTTGAAAAAATAAAATAACTTTGCGACATCATGTCGCTGAAAGTATACAACTCGCTTACCCGTAAAAAAGAAAATTTTGAAGCCATCAATCCTCCATATGTGGGAATGTATGTTTGTGGCCCTACAGTAAGTGGAGAAAGTCATTTAGGTCATGCAAGACCATTTATCACTTTTGATGTGCTATACAGGTATTTAATGTACCTAGGTTACAAAGTAAGATATGTAAGAAATATTACCGATGCTGGCCATTTTGAAGAAGAAGGTAGAGAAGCAGAAGATAAAATTAGTTCTAAGGCGGTTTTAGAGAAGTTAGAACCAATGGAATTGGTACAAAAATATACCAATATGTACCATTGGGCTATGAATCAATTTAACAACTTACCGCCAAGCATAGAACCAACTGCAACCGGACATATAGTAGAGCAAATTGAAATGATTAAAAAAATCATTGAAGATGGTTATGCTTATGAATCTAATGGCTCTGTGTATTTTGATGTAGAGAAATATAATACCGATTTTAGTGCCAAAGGACAACCCTATGGAATTTTAAGTGGCAGAATTTTGGATGATCAAATAGAAAGTACCAGAGAATTAGATAACCAAGACGAAAAGCGAAATAAAAGTGATTTTGCCCTTTGGAAAAATGCGCCACCAGAACATATTATGCGTTGGCAAAGTCCATGGGGTGAAGGATTCCCGGGATGGCATATAGAGTGTTCAGCTATGAGCACAAAATACTTAGGTAAAGAATTTGATATTCATGGAGGTGGTATGGATTTACAATTCCCACATCATGAGTGTGAAATTGCTCAAAGTACTGTATGCAATCATCAAATGCCTGCTAGGTATTGGCTCCACAATAATATGATTACCATCAATGGTAAGAAAATGGGAAAGAGCTATAATAATGTAATTAAACTAAGTGAATTATTTGCTGGAACGCATCCGATATTAGAACAGGCTTATGCCCCTTCTACTGTTCGCTTTTTTATTTTACAGTCTCAATATAGAAGCACATTAGATTTTAGTAATGATGCTTTGCAAGCAAGTGAAAAAGCATTGAGAAGACTAATGGATGCCTATGAATGGTTAATGAGTTTTGACCATACAGGCAATCAAACTGGAGATGATCAAGCACTAAACCAAAAAGTAAACAAGTTGGTTACTGAGTTTGATGAATTCATGAACGATGATATTAATACCGCCAAAGTAATTGCCAATATGTTCGAATTGGTTCCTGTTATCAATTCATTAAAGGATAAACATATTAGCGCAAACGCTTTAGACAGTAACACTATAGCGCTAATGAAAAAACAATTATCTGCATTTATTGTAGATATTTTTGGGCTTCAAAGCAGTAATGCAGACAACAACAATAAATTGGAAGGTGTTTTACAACTATTAATCAATATTCGCAAAGAAGCAAAGCAAAGAAAAGACTTTGTTACATCCGATAAAATCAGAAATGAATTAAGTGCTTTAGGCGTTCAATTAAAAGATGAAAAAGATGGAGGAATGAGTTATACCATCCAGTAGACTATTCTCCTGGACGGTATTCCTTTTCTTTGTTATTAAACACATCTTCTTTATAAAAAAATACGTCTTTAAACTTACCATAAACAAATCCAGCAGATTGATCTCTAAAATGTGGAGACAATGGATTATTACTATGGCCTCCAGTCACAATTGTTTTGGCTTTAATGCGCTTGCCAAATTCAACTGCAGCAATAAAGCTGTTTCCTGAAAAACCATACCTTCCTTTTGAACTATACATTGACCTACTTTCAAACGCAGGTAATGAACCCCATCTAGAAGAACTTAAAGGAACCGCTAAACTTTCTTTACTATCGTCGTATACTTCAGCAAATTTTCCAGTCAAGCGCTGGTATCTATTAATCGCTCCCCATCTTACTTGCCAGTATCCATATTTTGCTGTTAACTCGTTCACCACTTCATTTAATTGCTCCAACATCTTTCTACTGCTAACTCCATTAGCTATTGCATTGAATCGGCCAATCCATTCTGTATTTTCTTCTTGGGTTTTAGCACGAGGCCAAAGTGCATTTATTTTAGTAGCCCAATCAATTGCTAATGTTGTAGCGATAGAACTAGTATCAGTAATCTTATTCCATGCTCTCAATGTTTCTACTGCAGGTCTAATTTTATTTTTTAATGAGTCGGTATTGCTGGTTGCATCAAAGGCTTTAAACAAAGGGGGTAATAAAATATCAAAGGCTGTTAAATAGCGATCGTACCCAATTTCAATTAACTCTTCAAGCGTAATACTATCTCGGTTATTTAATAAACGCATCGCATTTATTCCCCTAGCATTTTGGCCATCAGGAGCCATATAATAAGGGTAATTATTTTTATTAGGGCTACTTTCTCCTGCTAATGTAAATGGAGTGGCATTACAGTTTTGCATCCATCCACTTGCCGGATTAATTAAATGTACTGTTTCCTCTAATGGGTGTACGCCTTGCCATTCAGTTGCGGCAATAGAGCCATCAACTGGTAAAGTAAAATCAAAACCAGGATTTCTTTTTGGTACAAAGTTGCCATGCCAATAAGCAATATTTCCTTGATCATCCGCATATACTGTATTGTTAGTAGTATTTGAAAGACCTTTCATTGCAGTAGTGTACTCCTCTAAATTTTGCGCTTTGGTTGTTTTCCAACTTTGAATTAAAGCCTTCATAGATCTATTGTACTCTTTAAGCGACAACCACTTTCCATTTCTTTTAGCCACAACCGGACCATGATGCGTATAAAATGCAGTAAATGTTTTAGCCACTCTTTCACCATTCACCGTATAGTAAATAGTTATGGGTCTAGATTTTACCGGCATGAATTTTTTATCATATTCATATACCCAGCCTTTGCTGGTTTTAGAAACTTTTTCTTCATACAAATCTGCTACATCTGTATAGCCTGAAGTATGCATCCATCCTACATGTTCATTAAATCCTTGGTATATAAAAAACTGGCCCCAAGTAGCAGCACCATAAGCATTTAATCCTTCTTCGCTTACCATTTGTGCTTCAGACCTAAAGTAAAACGGCACGTGTGGATTTATGTACAACATTGCATTTCCTGAAGCAGATCTTTTAGGGGCAATAGCAAATCCATTTGATCCTCTCTCTTCAATATCTTTAATTTGGTGATAAGCTGTTGAGTTGGTTTCAGGACCATTTTCATAAAACATTTTAATTTCTTCAACCGATGCGCCACCGGTACTTGTTGCAGAAACACTACCATCGGTATACATTAAATGAAACCAAGGCTCAAATTTTTTTAATACTACAGGCCTAACTTCTGGGTGTTTATATAAGAAATAATTAATTCCATCTGCATGAGCATTCAATAATTTCTTCAACCACAATGGGCTTTGCAGATAATCTTTTTTTGCATCGTTGCTATCTGCAATTAAGCGCATGAGCAAATCATTGTACACTAATTTCTCTCCTTCCATCTCTGCTCTTCTTCCCAACATCTCTAAATAATTACGTTCAATACGTTCAAAGTTTTCTTCACACTGAGAGTACATTAATCCAAATACAACATCAGCATCTGTTTTGCCATAAATATGTGGAACTCCATAGGTATCTCTTACTATATTTACTTGCTTGGCTTGGGCTTCCCAACGCTTTACTTCTGTTTGGCTAGGCGATTGAGCAAAAGCGGAAGCCATAATCAAACTACAAAATGCAACAAACCCTATTTTCATAAATCTTTATTTGATATTAACAATTTGCGACTATAATGATACTATTACTGTCCTTTAAAGCCCCATTGCTTCATTACTTTGAAATCTTCTTTTATACATTCTAAAGGGGTGATACCTTGATACGCTTCTTGCTCTACAATTAAGTGAATAGTACCTCCATTTTTTAAACCCTCTTCTACAATTTCTTTTACTTGCTGCACTCCTTTTCCTAAAATAGTGCTCTCATATCCATTGCCATTGGCTCTTTTAATTTCATCTTTTACATGCATTGATACAAAACGGCCAGGATATTTTTTCACGATGGCTAATGCATCAGCTCCTGTGCCATATAAATTTCCCATATCAAATTGTTGGGTTACCATTGTAGGATCGGTATTATTGAGCATTACTTCATACATGGTTTCAGTACCCATCATTTGTGTGAACTCAAAATCGTGGTTATGATAGCCAAATCGCATTCCCGATTTTTTACACAGCTCTCCGCATTTGTTAAACACTTCCATAAAACGGAGCATATCATCTTTAGATTTACGCAAGCCCGACTCCAATGAAGGGCTTATCACTAATTCCTGGCCAACTACTGCAGCGTCTTCAATGGTATATTTCCAAATATCTGTGAAGTCTTTTTTTGTTGCATCCCAATGATTGGCACCCATAACAGTATGGCCAGAAGGCATTTTCATGCCCAAGTCGTTTAAGATTTTTTTAAATTCAGTGGCAGTAAAGCCATAAAATTTTCTATTCACATAATTGGCATGCTCTACATTTTTATATCCCATTTCTGCAACTGCTTTTAATGTAGCCAATGGGTCTTTACGCATATCTTCACGTACAGAATACAATTGAACACCTGTAATGAATTTCTTTTTTGCGGCAGCAGAAGCCCATGAAGGAAGGGTAACTGTAGCTAAAGCAGCTAAAGTACCTTGTTGCAAAAATCTACGTCGGTTCAATTGCATATTTTTAATTTTTTGTGATAACCAAAGTACGCAAATTTTGTATGAAAGCAGCATCTGTGCACGAGATCAAACAAGCTTTATTAAGTAACTCTTCTAAAGAGTTGGCTGAACTTTGTTTAAGATTGGCAAAATTCAAAAAAGAGAATAAAGAATTACTTACTTATTTATTATTTGAATCACATAATGAAGAAGCATATATAGCCGAAGTAAATCAACAGATAACAGAAGAATTTGGAGAAATAGATCCAGACCAAAACTTATACTTTGTAAAAAAAACCCTCCGAAAAATACTTAGGATTGCCACTAAACATATACGCTATACCGGTTCTAAGCAAGCAGAAGCAGCCATTTTGCTGCATTTTACCTTGAGCTTAAAAAAATCGAGGATACCCTTTATGAAGAGTACTGCATTGGCTAATTTGTATAAGCAACAAATCAAAAAAATAAATACAGCAATTGGTACACTTCATGAAGACTTGCAATATGACTACTTACAAATCTTGAATGAATGTTAACTATTGTTCTTGGTCAAAGTAAAGTTTATAGTAATGTTTGCCTGTCATTTCATCATAGCCCTTTTCTATTAAATCTCTTCTTCCATGAACATACACATGAAAGTTCTTATCTAATTTCAGAATACTCTTGAAATGCCTTTGTTGTTTTTGAATTGCCGCTGGATTAATGGCAAACTCATCTTCTATATTTACTTGCTTTGCAACTTCGTATTGCTGTTTGTATTGAGTAAAACTATCAATTACTTCGGGGTGGTATAAAACCTCTTTACTAAATTGATCTAACTGAAATTGATCATGGGTTTTAAAATAATCCATGCTTCTTTGCAACATATCAATTTGATCGGTTTTATTGCTATCAAAATGCTCGGTTAATTCATTGCTGATAAAAAGCTTACACATTCCCAATGCTTCATTGGTATTATGGTAACTATTAACAATTGGGGCTGCTTGTAAAAATGCCGATTTCCAAAACGCAGCATCTCCCTGTTTGGAAGCTGCCGATTCATGAATTAAGGCTAAAAACCCTTGATTTTGCTCTTTTCTGAGTAAAATCACCCCTTTTTCGGGCTTTTTGAGGTCAATTCCATCCTCAATAGACAAATGAATACCCGAAGGTTGGGTCTTAACTTTTAAGAATTGGTCTTTGGTACTAGTATGAAAAAGCCCAATTGCTTCTGTAAAACCATCATCAAATGGAATATTTTCAAAAAATACTACATAAAACTCTCCTGATTTGGCAAAAACAGACTGACTCTTTACGTGAAAGTGTTCTGCAAGGGTTTTACTCCCCGTTTCAAATGAGCTATCCCCTTCAAATAACTGTACTATAGTATTGTAAACCAGGTTGTTTTCTTGGTTCAATTGGTATTGTTCGGCCTCATTAAAGGGTTTTAGGAAAAAATGGGCCAAAGTCTGCTGCCAAAATTCATCGGGAATTTCATGAGCCCTTTCAGATAAAATTAGGGCCCCTCCTTGGGCTGCATTGCCCGCCTGGTGCACCATTAGCTTGTTTATTGTTACGCCGGAAATTGCATTCATAGTACTGCGAATATAGAAGATAAGCAGCCTTTTAAAAACCAAATTCGGAAATCGTCAATAATTTTCGGACCTTTGTATCATTCTTAACCATTAACCCTGCTACATGTACGCCCAGATTTGGACCAAGTACCTACCGATTATTCGCATATTATTAAAAAGAACCAAGCAGGATAACCAAGTGCTTGATCTTAATAGAATAGATTTTGAGCGTTTAGGAACCGGAAGAAAAGCAGGGTATAAATTCACCATTGAATTTAAAAATGGTAAAGTGGCTAATTTAATCAGTAGTTCTGCATTAGCATCAGATTTGGCAAGTGTAATGCTAGATGATGCCAACACTAAATTAATCTTAGAAGGCGGTGAATTCACCGTATCGTTGAACACAAAGTTTCAACTCCTCATAAAAGGAGTGGCCGCTGAATTACCAGCAGCCACAGAAGAGTAAACATTCAAACATTGGATTTTAAAGCTGTTGAAGTACAGAGGGTACGGCAGAAGGGACTAAGTTTTTAACAGGTTTAGTACTCAATAAATAATCATAGATAGCCCTTAAATCTTCTTCTTTCATTTGGGCAAAATTTTGCCAAGGCATTGGGGGAAGAAGGTGACGATTATTTGCTAAGCCCTTCCACTTACCCTTGGTCATGGCAATTTTAAATTGGTCAAAACTCCAGGTGCCAATTCCAGTAGTATCAGACGTGATGTTGGCAGCATAAGCAATGCCTGCTGGTGAAACCATTGCAGTACCTTCCGCATAAAATAAAGCCCAGCCTCTTTTTAAACTATTGGTATCTATCTCTGGCAAAACATCATTAGCTCTGAATCCTGATAATAATTGAGCACTGTCTTCAAAGGGACCCATTGGGCCCATTTTTTTGGGGGAATGACAATCTCCGCAACCAGTAATTTTTACCAGGTATTTACCTCGCTCTATACTTTGCTCAACTGAAATAGTATGGCTTTGATTTTTGCTGTCAAAACATGATTGGATTAAAAAACCCATACCTACTAAACTGGCTAATACAAATAATTTCTTCATTGCAATTCTTTATAAAATATGATCAATTGATACTTCTTCAGGTTTCTCTTCGCCGCTTAACAGCAATAAGAAATGAAAGAAACTGTCTAATACTTTTTCAATTTTATTGGTGAAATTTTTCATCTTAATTGTTTCCGCCTCCTACACGGTTTTGTTCTTCTTGAGAAGCGCCACCACTTCTTCTCACCACATTTGAAGCATTTTTTGCAAAACGGTAAGTGAAGGAAAGAGCTACATGTCTGCTATCTGAAAACTGCTTGAATCTGCTATCTAGATTTTGGTATTGTTGTTCAATCTTTACAATTTGAGAGAAGAAAATATCTCTGGCAGACAAACGGATGGTGCCTTTGTTTTTGAACACCTGCTTACTTACACCAAAGCCAACTTGCCACATGGGTTCAATAAATGCTTGAGCAAGCAATAAGTTTTTATGATTATAGAAACCGCTTAATTCTGCAGACCAGCCTTTCCCAAACTTGAATTGATTATTCATATTTAGTGAAAAGGAAGTAAATGATTCGTTTAAAGGCTGTCCATTAAATTCTCCTTTGTACTTATTATAGTAAAGATTTCCAAACAGTCCGGTGGTGATCACTTTATTTAAAGACTTATTAAATCCAAGACTAAAATTGATGTTTTCTCTAGAAGCAATATTCTCTGTTGTTTGATAGGTTACTTTAGTAACATCATTTGCCCTTATAACTTGAGTAATAATATCAGTTGTATTAGAATATCCTAATTTAGCAGTGAACATTCCGTTTTTTAAACTATAACCAAACTCGGCATTTTGAGTGAACTGAGGACGCAAATTAGGATTACCCTGATTATAAGTAAATGGATTTAATAAAAGTTGAAAAGGGTTTAAATCACGATAATTGGGACGATCAATTCTTCTGCCGAAGTTCAACGTGAATGTGCTGATATCAGTAGCTTTATAGCTCACGAAGGCAGTGGGGAACAATTGTAATAAATTGCGCTCAAATTGTTGATTAGTAGTAACCTGATTGCCATTCATAATGGTGTTTTCTAAACGAACTCCCAATTGCAAACCCCATTTTTTCCATTGCTTGTTTCCATTCAAATAAGCGGCATATATATTTTCTTTGTAAATAAATTCATTACTTCTTGGATCAACTTCCCAGGCATTATTTTTTAGTACATTAAAGAGTGAATTATTATCTGTTTCAACAATACTTGCTTTAATACCTGCTTCAAATTTTGCATTATTTTTTAGCGGGTGTACATAATCAATTTTTCCGGTATAAACATTTATTACAGAGGGATTAATGCCTCTTAAAATATAGGGTGCCTCTGCAGGATTATTTAATTGAGGATAATAATAGCTGCTCATGTTTTGCTTAAAGTCTGAACTATTTCTAATAAAATCAACATCTGCACTTATTTCTTTACCCGTGGTATCTAATTTTGTTTTCCAATAAATATTACCAATAATATTATTTATGGTCATTGCATTCTCGGTAGTAGAATTATACACACCCTGTAAAACACCTGAAGCATCACTCACATTCATTCTAGTGGGAAGCGTAAAGAAGTTATTATTATAATTATGAGATATAGACATACCAAAACTGGTATTTTTAGTAGCTAAGTAGTCAAGGTTGAACTTTGAATTTAAAGGCCTAACCTGAATGCCCATATTAGTAGTTTGATCTAGAACTGATAAAATATCTTTTGTATTAGGATTCAAAATATTTCTAGATAATTCTATTCTATTAAATGAAACATTATCAAAGTAGTTAACACTGCCAAACAAATTCAGCTTCCCTTTTCTATATCCTAAACTACCATTGAGCGCCAACCTCCTGTTTACACCCTGAGAATATGTTGCTCCAATAGTACCATTTGTACCCATTGGTTTATTCGTTTTGGTTTTTATATTGATAATTCCTGCATTACCTGCAGCATCAAATTTTGCGGAAGGCTGCGTAATTAATTCAATTTGGTCTAGCTGACTACTACTTAAAGATTTTAAATAATTAGCAACATCTGAACTGCTCATATAAGTTGGCTTACCGTCAATCATGATTACAACACCTGCTTTGCCTAACATTGAAATATTTCCGTCTTTATCTACCATTACCCCAGGTGCTTTTTCAAGCACTTCCAAAGCGGTTGTTCCAATATTAGTAGGGGCTGCATCAACATTAATCACTGTTTTATCGGTTCTAACTTCTACTAATTTTCTTTGAGCAACTACTGTAACAGAAGTCATTTGCTTTTCCGAAGGCGTTAAAACCGCTTCAATAGGTAATCCCGGTTGCTTAATGTTACTAGTAAATTCATTATAGCCCATTGCATTAACTGAAATGCGAAAATTAACCAAGGGACTATTAAAACTAAACTTGCCATCTGCATCTGTAATTGTTGTTTTTACAATAGCAGATCCAGTGTCTTTTAATAAATAAACAACTGCGCCACTTATTGGCTTTCCTTCTGCAAAAACAGAACCATTAATATTATTGTCTTTTGCTGCGGAAGCTGAAAGAAATAATCCTACTAAAAACAAGAGTGTAAATAACTTTGACATAAAAAAAGTTTGAGGATACAAAAGTTGTTGAAACAAAGCAGTAAGAAAATCACATAAAGAGGTGAAAAAATATCCTAGATCAACATGAATTCTCTTATTTCATTCTTTGGCAACCATTCATCTTTGGATTTTACCATTGGTTGATTAAAATGACTGGGATTCCAACTTGGGCATCACATATTTATGTGATATGCTCTTTTTAATGCGTTTAATTTGAAGAAAATGCCTTTCCATATGCGCAAGCAAAAAAGCAATACTATCCCCAGTTTTTAAACTAACCCATGAAGAAAGTGAAGTAACTACCCTAGTATTATTGATATCAGCATTATTGGCCAATTCTAGCAAACTTTTTAAATGAATTAAATGAGAAGTGAATTCCTTTATTACCAACTCTGCATTTAATATAGTTGCAGGAATTGCATTTTTAGGGGCTTGCATTTTAGAAGCGAGGCTACCGTCTAATTTAGGCTGCATCATCTTAATAAAATAGGCGCCCAACCAGCCAGATTTATAGTATTCAGGAATGTTTTTCTGTTGCGACAGGCTTTTTTTAATGGCCGCTTCAATTTTGGGTAAATACCATCGATTATAAAAGTTCAAATGATCTAAAACCTGCAAAATAGACCAACCTCCATAAGTGGGTATAGCATTCAAACTATCTTCATTTGCATTTGCTATTTCCTTTACATAAGTTAGGTCAATCTGAGATAGTTGACTAGTGAGTGACTTTAAAAATTCTTTCGTGTTTAACATGACTAATTGATTTAAAAAAGTCCCAGCTGTGCTGGGACCCTGCTTAATAACAAAACCTATATATGAATAAGTAACTAAAGTGTTACCAGACTTTTTTATGATTGTATTATTCTATACAAACATTTCCTTTTTGGATAATTGTTTTAAAATGGTATCCGTTATCAGATTTAACTTTAATTGAACCAGTGTTTTTAATGTCTATTTTACCTTCGCCCTGCATAGACACAATTAGATTGTTGATATTTAATGTACTTTCAGAAAGAACTTTTGCGTTTCCTACTATTTCAAGTAATTCTAATTGATTAACAGGAACCCTAACAGTAACTTGACCAAGTTCGCTAACAGATGATCCATCTAACACTAATTCATTCTTACTATAAATGGTATTTACTTTTGCAGACTCAGATTGAGGGGCAATAAAAACATGTTGTTGATCTGCACTTACCAGTATTACTTTTAAATTTCCATAAACAACCAATCTCTTGTAGGCAGCAGACATAGCTTTGCCTGCTTTAAAAGTTGGTTTCATACCTGTTGAAGCAAAAGCACTTATACAAAGTGCAGTAAATACGAATGAGAGGAATAAGTTTTTCATAAAATTGAATTTTTGATTTTAATAATTTTGATACAGCAAAAATGGCCTCCAAAAAACGCTTTATCAACCGCACATAGATGTGAAAATTGATCCATTATGGACTATTAGCTCACATAAACATGTGGTTTTGCCTCACATAGTATTAATTACCAAACAGCATTTGTAAATTTGTTCGTAATGAAAAAATGGATACTAGTCTTTCTATTATTGCTTGAGAGTTTAATTTCAATAGCTCAGAAG